>JAJZEY010000040.1 GCA_021805585.1 Planctomycetota bacterium | reverse complement strand
CAAAATTCAATGCGCCTGCGGTGATGGTTTTGCCGGATTTGAATCGTACCGTCGGGCCATGGGTATTCCATAGCGCGGTCATGGCGGGCGGACCGGCGGGAACCCAGGGGCTGTTCCAGGTGGCGGAGTTGCGCCTGGGCTTGCCGGCGTCGCGCGGATAATAATCGTTTTCGTACACCATCTGAAGCGTGGCACGTTGGACTGCGGGCGGCTTAATTGCAATTTTGCCATTCACAAACAGATCGCCATCGACGATACGCAGCGTTTCGCCGGGCAGGCCGACGAGACGTTTGATAAAGTTCTGCTTTCCTTTCATCGGTTCACGAAAAACAACGATATCCCAGCGTTTTGGATGTTCAAACCAGTACAGGTATTTCTGCACCAGCACATGGTCTCCGTTGGAGGCGAACGGAAAAGCGACTGTTCCGGAGACAGGAACTTCGCCGCTCCAATGGACTCTTCGGTGCACAATGGGTTTGTCGGGTAGTGAATCGACGGGGATCATATAATGACAATTCGGACACATAATATAAGGTGCCAGGGGGAGGGCGTAGGGGTCTTGAAGTTCGCCATTGGGCACGCGCGCCAGATTATATTGGAGTGTGCCGTTAAAATTTTTAGCCACCGGCAGCCATTGAACGCTGACATCGGCATTCACGTTGAAGCGGTAACCGCATTGCGGGCAGATGGCGCGAAAATGGGCACCCATCAGCGTGGGAGCCATGGATCCGGTTGGAATAACGAAGGCTTCTACGCAAAAGGTGCGGAAAGTAAAGGCAAGGATCAGGGCCAGAATCACGGTTTCCAGCGTATCGCGAAGTGAATTGTTCGTGCGGGGCTGGAGGCTGCGCGGTACGGCAATTTTAGCGGAGGAATTAGCTGCGGATTCCTGGTCGGTGGTCGCGGCGGGTGCTTGCGCGGAATTGGTAACCGGTGAGGGAACCGATTGAGGAATCGGTTGCGGGGCCGGCTGGGGAATTGGGTTGGCGGCGGCATTGGGCCGGTTCAGGAAGGGGTTGTCATCAGGTGTCATAGTCATGCAGCAGTCCGTAAAGTTTTCCGGTCCGTCGATTCAGTTACACAAATCGCGGCGCACCGCGGAACCCGTTGTGTTCACGAAACGTTTAGTGGCCCAAACCAACCGCGGCACCGGCCGCATCCATAATGGTTTCTGAAAGTGTCGGATGGGCGTGAATGGTGGTGAAAAGCTCCGTGCTGGTGGCTTCAAGCCGCTTGGCCAGAACCAGTTCCGCGAGCATTTCAGTGGCTTCGGCACCCAGAATGTGAGCTCCAAGCAATTCGCCATGCTTTTCGTCAAAAACAAGTTTGACCATTCCATCCGGCTCGCCGATGGCTTGGGCTTTGCCGTTGTTTGCGAACCGATATTTTCCGACCTTAATTTTTAGTCCCATTTCCTGACATTTGCTTTCGGTCAGGCCGACGCTGGCTACCTGGGGCGAACAATAGGTACAGCCAGGGATCAGGGAGTAATCCATTTCCCGATTGTTAACGCCGAACATGCGTTCCACTGCGATGGTGGCCTCCATGCTGGCGACATGGGCGAGCCAGGGCGGACCGATGACATCGCCGGCGGCATATATTCCCGGTACGGAAGTCTCAAAAGCCTTATTGACTTTAATCGCTCCGCGATCCACCAGGGGCTGGGCGGGCGGGGCGAATAATCCTTCGACATTTCCGGTTACGCCGACGGCCAGAAGCACAACATCCGTTTCCACAACAGACTGCGTATTTTTTGTCTGGTCGAGAAGTGTAACCTTGGCGGCTTTGTCGGTGAGTTCAACTTTTTCAGTGCGCGTCCGGGTGCGGACATCAATGCCGCGTTTTGCAAAAATTGTCCGCAGGCCCGCGCTTATTTCCGCATCTTCAATTGGTAAGATATCTGGAAGCATTTCCACCAGAGTAACCTGGGTTCCAAAGGCGTTGTATACATAGGCGAATTCCACTCCAATTGCGCCGGCACCGATAATCACCATTCGTTTGGGAATTTCCGGAAGGATCATAGCCTCGCGGCTGGTGATAATTCGCTTGCCATCGGCTTTAATTCCTGACAATTCGCGGCTGCGGGCACCGGTGACGATCAGGATTTTGTCCGTGGAAAGCGTGTGGGTGTTTTTACCCGATGCGTCACGCACTTCAACGGTTCCGGCTTTGCTGACAAAGGCATTGCCGACAAAGGCGGTCACTTTGTTTTTCTTGAAAAGGAATTCAATTCCTTTGCGCATGGTGGCCGCGGTACCACGGCTGCGGGCGACAATTTTGTCCCATTGGAGTTTGGCAGTGTCAATTTTCAGGCCGTATTCGGGAGCGACATGGGTCATCTGATGCATGAAATGGGCGTCTTGAATGAGGGCCTTCGTGGGAATGCAGCCCCAGTTGAGGCAAATGCCGCCAAGTTCGGTGCGTTCCACACAGGCCACCTTTTTGCCAAGCTGGGCCGCCCGCACGGCCGCCACGTAACCAGCCGGCCCCGAGCCGACAATAATCAGATCAAATTTTTCTTCAGCCACCCGTAACTCCTTAAGGGTAAAACACAGGATGACATTGTATTCACTGCCGGTGCCGTCGCCAAATGCGCCCTGCGGTCCGGCCGGGGGGACGGACGGGCGCGTTAACGGGTGCCGCTTGACAAGGCAAGATTGTTCCCGATTAACCAGGGTTGGATTATGATAAACGTCGTGATGCGGGAATGGCGGGCCGGATTTTTCCCGCACCCGCCGGAGCGATCCGGTAAAGGTTCGTTGCAGGATCGGTGAGTCATGGGACAACCCTCAATTAACCGTCGCGATGCGATTGTCCGCCTTGGCGGTATTGCGTCGGCGGTGGTGGCCGGGGCCGGCGAACGGGCCGCTTCGGCGGAGGTGATTCGGATTAATCCGCGGATACGCTTCCAGCGATTTACCGGGTGGGGTACGAGCCTGGCCTGGTGGGCGCATGTGGTGGGCGGCTTTCCTGCGCATATTCGCCGACGGTATATGGAAAAGATATTTCATCCGGTCCGCGGCTTGGGACTGAATGTGGCCCGTTACAATATCGGCGGGGGGGAGAATCCAAAATATTCATTCTTAAGCTTTCGGGCGGCGATTCCGGGTTTTGCGCCAACCGCGGGCAAATGGGACTGGAATGCGGACCGTCATCAGGTACTGGTTCTGCAAGAGTCCATGCGAATGGGTGTTAATCAGGTACAGGCTTTCTCCAATTCACCACCATATTACATGACGCGAAGCGGCAGCGTGACGGGCGGCCATGGCGGCGGACCGAATCTGGCAGTCGCGGATGAACAGGCGTTCGTGAATTACCTGGTGGAGGTAACGGCCCATTTCCGCCGCAAACTGGGCATTCGATTTCAGACGCTCGAGGCGTTCAATGAACCGGTTTCCGCTTGGTGGAAATTTGGAGGTTGGCAGGAGGGGTGCCATATAGGTAATCGGCAACAGCAGGAAATAATTGTGCGGCTGGCGCGGGCGTTGCGATACCGGGGATTGGCGACGCGGCTTGCCGCGCCTGACGACAATTCGATAGACGAAACGGTGCGGACCTGGCAATCGTATAACGCGCCGGCGCGTGAACAAGTTCAGCAAATAGATACGCACAGTTATTCGGGCAATCAGCGGATCGCATTGCGCCGCGCCGCGATTCAGGGGGGAAAAGTGCTTTGGATGTCGGAATATGGCGATGGTGACGCGACCGGCATGACCATGGCACGACGGATATTGCAGGATATGCGCGACCTTCGTCCCGCCGCATGGGTTTACTGGCAGGCTGTCGATGGTGTGGGTGGATGGGGATTTCTGGCCAATAAAATGGATGGAAAATCGACCGATTTTGCCGTGAATGATAAATACCATGTGATGGCCGGTTTCAGCCGCTTTTTCAGACCCGGCTGCAGATTTATTCCATCTTCCAGCGCGGATTCACTTGCGGCGGTGGATGCGGCAAACCAGGCGGTGGTGGTGGCACTGCTCAATGATCGGCCGCATGGACGACAGGTACAGGTGGATATGTCGGTGTTGGGCGGTGGTGTGTGGCGGGCGGAATCTTATATCACATCGTCCGGGAAACAGCCGTCGCAATTTTCGCGAACGGTTCGTGGCCGCGGTATGCTGCCGGTGGATCTGCCGCCCAAAACGCTTCATGTCATGCGGATCGTTCGCGGCTGAAAAATCGCGTGAATCCCGCGGCCTGCCGCGACCCGGGTAGCCCGGTGAATAAGTGTTGCGGATCAGGTGTGGTAATCGGCGTTAATGGTAATGTATTGGCGTGAAAGATCACAGGTGTACACGCGCGCCTGACCACCTTTTCCAGTGCCCAGGTCCACCAGAATGTCAATTTCCGGAAGTTTCATGCGGGCTTCAACGGCCGCAAGACTTTTCACCGCGGGCTGACCTTTGCGAAACACGAGAATGCCCGCGACCCGGCAACTGGCGCGGTCTGGATTCATCGCCGCGCCGCTGTAACCGGCGGCGCTGACAAACCTGCCCCAATTCGGATCGCCGCCATGGATGGCGGTTTTTGCCAGCGGGCTGTTGGCGATGGCCATGGCAGCGCGATGGGCGTCGGCGGGCGTTGCCGCACCGGTCACGCGAACGGTGACAAGCTTGGTGGCACCTTCTCCATCGCGGGCGATTTGGCGGGAAAGCGAATCGCACACGGTCAAAAGCCCTCGCAGAAAGGCCTTGAGATTTTGGGAATTGGCCTTAATGGCGGTATTTTCCGCCAGCCCGTTGGCCATACAAGCAAAGGTATCGCTGGTGCTGGTATGTTGATCAACGGTGACACAATTAAAAGTTTCCGCGGTAACGGTCCGCAAAAGCCCGCGCAACAGGCCCGCGGGAATATTCGCATCCGTGGCCACAAAAGCCAGCATGGTCGCCATATTGGGGGCGATCATGCCTGATCCTTTGCAGCAGCCGGCGATAGTGACGGTTTTTCCGGAAAGCTTAAGTTTGAACATAGCCGATTTCGCCACCAGGTCTGTGGTCAAAATTCCCTGGGCAAACGCCTGGCCATGGCCCGTTGTATCGCCAATCGCGGCTATCAGCTTTGGGGCACCGTCGCGAATTTTTTCCATCGGCAGATAATGGCCAATCACCCCGGTGCTGAATGGCAATATGTCCGCCGCCGGATGGCTGATGCCTGTGCGGGCCAAAGCGGCCGAAGCGATGGCGCACATTTCCCGGGCATCTTTGATGCCGCGATTTCCAGTGCAGACATTGGCACAACCGCTGTTAATGATACAAACCCCCAGGCGGCCCGCCTTAATTTGTTCGCGGCCCACCAGCACCGGCGCGCCGACGACTTTATTGGTGGTGAAGACCGCCGCTCCCGCCGCCGGTACGCGCGACGCCAGGATCGCCAGGTCCGGCTTTCCGGAAGCCTTAATTCCGCAGGCGACAGCGCCCGCAAGAAATCCTTTGGGTGCCGTAATGGAATTGTTTTCCAGAGTCATAGCGTTGCCGTCCTGTGCCTGATTGACCATATTATTAACCGGACGCCTGTGGCCGGCGGATGAAGTTTTACCATGAAACGTCATCCGCACCAATGCACGGCGGACGGATTCCGGGATTCAAAGTGCAACGAAACCATCCATATGAATGATGTGCCGCGCCGCGGGGTGATACCGGGAGTCAAAAGAAATGGAACGTCAGGCAGTGTGGCAAATGGATAACTTCAGTCCGCACCGGGCAGCGACTGATGCGCTGACGACCAAACTTGCCATTTTGGCGAATGTCCGCAAAGATTAGCGAGTTCTATCTGAACAGGCGGCCCGCGGGCAAATCCGTTTGATCGCCGGTGTTGTCTCCGTTCTAACGGCCAGGAGTTAATATGAAACGCGATTGTTTAACATGGTTGAAATGTGTAATGGTCATCGCGGTTGTCATCAGTGTGGGGCGGTCGGAACGGTGTCGGTTGCAGGCCGATGTCGGATCGCCGAAGGGTGCGAATGTCCAGTTCCGGGTTTCGACGATGTTCACGAATAATATGGTGCTCCAGCATGGCATGCGGGATGCCGTCTGGGGGTGGGCCAAACCGGGAGATGTTGTGCATGTTCAATTTGCGGGCCGGCGACTGCGGGGAAAGGCGGCCCTTGGAACGGGAAAATGGATGGTGCATGTCGGGCCGTTGGCTGAAAGCTCAAAGCCGCGCACCATGGTGATTTCCGATGGTGGGGTTCAATTGAAGCTTAAAAACGTGCTGGTGGGGGAAGTGTGGCTGGTTTCCGGCCAGTCGAACATGCAGTATCCGATGGCTGGATGGTTCCACCGGACGAATCTGGCCGGTGCCCTTGCGGGAGCCCATCATCCGACCATTCGATTTTATCATGTGCCAATGTTGCCCAGTATGTTTGCGGGTCGCGCCCATGAAACGGCACCGGCGAAATGGCGGGTCTGCACGCCGGAAACAACGGCGGGCGTATCGGCGGTCGGCTATTTATTCTGTGACGATCTGCACCGTCGGTTGCACGAGCCGATCGGCATGATTGAAGCGGATTGGGGCGGTACCAGCATTGAAGCCTGGATTCCGGCCCGGGGTTATGAACGGTCGCACCAGTTGGGCAGGGAAAAGCGGTGGTTGAAAAAAGCAATGGGTCGCGAAGCGGCGCTGCATGGAGGTGTGGCACCGGCTAATGCCACAGGGCTGGTCAATTCCCCGCACGGCTATAGCTATCATTTTAAAAGCAAGTGGCTCCCAGACGCTCATCAGAATCCCACAACTCTTTTCAACGGCATGATCGCACCGCTGATTCCCTATGCCATTCGCGGTGCCGTGTGGTATCAGGGCGAAAATAATGTGCTGGCGTTTGACCGACATTATTTTGCGAAATTGCAAGCCCTTGTCACCGGTTGGCGAACATTGTGGGATCAGGGAAATTTCCCATTTTATATTGTACAAATCGCGCCGTTTAATTATGCCGCCGCCTGGTGCGGCCCCAACCGATCCGATGCGCCATTTGAACCGCTGGTCTGGCAGGCGGAGGAACGGGCGGCAAAAACTTTGCCTGATTGCGGGATCGTTTCCACAATGGATATTGGCGACATTGCAAATATTCATCCGGCGGATAAGGCGGATGTGGGGCATCGCATCGCATTGTTGGCGCTGGCCAAAGTGTATGGCCGGAAGGTAACCGCTTTTTCGGGGCCGGTATTCAAATCCGTGGAATGCCATGGTTCAAAGGTGACCATTCATTTTGCGCACACGAATGGCGGTCTGGTGTCCCGGAATGGCAAACCGCTGAATTGGTTTTTTCTGGCTGCCCAAGCCGGGAATTTTTATCCGGCAAGGGCGGTCATTCGTGGCAAGTCCGTAATCCTTTCAGCCAGGAAGGTGCCGACCCCGGCTCGGGTACGGTTTGCCTGGAGTTGTGTGGCCCAGCCCAATTTAATGAACCGCGCGGGGCTTCCAGCATTGCCATTCCAAGTGACGTTGGCCGCCAAAGTCCGCCCGGCGGGCTAAGTTGCAAATCAATTTCCACCCTCCAGACGAAAGGGCAGCATCGCGGCTTGCCGCAGGAGAAGGTATCGTGGCGGCTGGTTGGGGGCCGGTGATCCGCGACCAGCCAGGTATATTGAGATTGCAAATTCCCGTAAGAAATGAAATTCCCGGAATTAAACCGCTTTCGCTGATACGCCAATAGTATCGATACTGCCGTGATCAAGCGGGGCGGTGTTGGCTTTGCGGGTGGAGATTATTCAGTTCGCGGGAAACGGATCAATGGCCATGATATTCGCAAAATAACAAATAATGTGATAATATTTTAACTGGTCAGAAAAACATCGCCGAGGCTAGTCGCGTTGCGGACTTGATTGCAGACCGGATTGCAGCCCGGATTGCCGACCAAATCGCATCGAAGAATGACGAAATACCCGACGATGTGTCGCACCCTGACGGTTGCGGGTCGTTGATATTGGACAGTAAAAATATGACTAAAACATCCGCTCGAAAAACTTCCACAAATGGGGTTCCACAATCCCCGGCGAATCCTTCGCGAGGTCATTTGCGATCGGTCCGTCCGCGGCTGGTAAAACAGGTGAATCAGCGTACGATTTTTGATCTGATTCAATCCGTCGGGGCGATTTCGCGCGCCGAACTTGCCCGCCGGGCCGGAGCGAGCATGCCAACGGCGTCCAAAACCGTGGCGCGACTACTTCGTCTTGGCCTGATTGAGGAACAAGGCATGGTTCCGGCGGATGGAAAAGGTCGCCCCAGTCAGATGTACCGAGTCGCCAGCGCCCGGTCGCGGGTGTTTGGCATTTCCATAGAGCCGCATCGATGCCGTATTGTATCGGCGGGACTCGATGGCGTTTTTGCCGCCGCCAACGTGCACGAATTCGCCACGCCGTCGTCGTATTCGGCGTTGATGGAAATATGCGTTCAGACTTTGCGGAGTCTTTATGGCCGTGGATTCAAATACCTGCGTATCGGAGTAAGCGTATCGGGCACCGTGGATGCGGCAACGCAAGAAGTACTGCTGTCTCCCAATTTGCATATAATGGATGGTCGTCGGCCCGGAGCGGATATTGAATCCGAACTGGGCATTCCTGCGAGAATTGTGCACGAAACAATTGCCACTTGTCTGGCGGAGGGTGTCTACGGCGAGGCCCGCGGGATTAAAAATTTCGTGATGATCGGCACCTATTCGGGCTTTGGCCTAAGTGCGATTGTCAATGGTGAACTGCTGACCGGTGCCCATGGAATGGCCGGAGAACTCGGCCACGTGATCGTGCAACCTGACGGCGAGGTCTGCGGCTGCGGAAATCGCGGCTGCCTTGAAACGCTCTCCACGGACCCGGTATTCGTCCGGCGTGTGAATCAGCGCGCCGGCGGTAAATGGACTTTGGAACAGATCGTTGACCTTGCCGGTGCC
>JAJZEY010000003.1 GCA_021805585.1 Planctomycetota bacterium | reverse complement strand
GGGGCTTTTTATTATGGCGCGGACGGGGCTATTTTCAGGCGGTCGGCCAGCATTAACTGCCAGGCCGGGCCTAAGTTGTCATCGCTGATAATCAGGTCCAGGTCTTCCACATCGCATACCCGGGCCAGACTTTTGCGGCCGAATTTGGTGGAATCCGCCAGCAGCACGCGGCGGGCCGCCTGTTTGATGGCCAGCTTTTCAATTTCCGCCATCGCCAGATTGGAATTAAAAATTTCGGTCTCAAAAATGCCGGCGACGGAAAACAGCAGCAGGTCGGCGTGAATATCCGACAGAGCCTGCGTGGTAATGGGACCTACCAGCACACCGGATCGCGGATAAAGCGCCCCGCCCAGCAGCAGCAGTTCCACCTGTTCATCGTTGGCAAAATGCGCTGCAACGGTCAGCGAATTGGTGACCACCTGAAGCGGACGCACCAGGACCTGTTCAAGCGTGTAACGGATAGTTGAGCCGCCATCAAAAAGCACGGTCATGCCCGGCTCTATCATGGCCGCCGCGGCACGACCGATGGCGATTTTGGCCTGCACCTGCTCGGCCATGCGCTGGTCAAGGGCCAGCGAACTGGTGCCGCGCCCGCGATAAATCACCCCACCGCGTGTGGTTTCCACCAGCCCCTGGCCTTGCAATGCGTCAATATCGCGGCGAACCGTGGAACTGGAGACGGCAAGTTCCTCG
The DNA here is from genome assembly GCA_021805585.1 of Planctomycetota bacterium. Next base: position 8,290 of record JAJZEY010000003.1, on the reverse strand, counting down.
GCCAGCGCATCAAGCGAAGCGCTTTGCTTATGCTTGATAATATCAAGCAGCTTTTTCTGGCGGTCTACGATCAGCATGTTGGACCAGTGAATAATGAAACAAATTGCCGGGGATTCCTGTTTTTTGCGTTCATTGTCCGGACATTGCGGTTCATTTAATTTTGCTCCAGGTTTCTTCCAGCGCCCGGGCGCTGGCCTGAATACCCGACACTTCCTTCGGCCAAAGCTCCGGCTCCATGACCGCTTCGGCACCGCCGCGGCCCACTACGGTCGGCAGGCTCAGGCAGACTTTTTTCATACCAAATTGGCCGTTCATCTGGCTGCTTACCGGCAGAATACGTTTGTGATCCAGGGCAATAGCATGAATCACTTCCGCGATGCTAAGGCCCACGGCGTAGCCCGCGCCCCCTTTTAACTTGATGACCTGGGCACCGGAAGTTTGCGTTTTCTTGAATACGTCCGCCTGCTGAGCGGGCGTCAGAAGTTTGGCCAGGGCCATGCCGGCCACGGTCGCGGAACTCCAGATGGGAGTCATGGTGTCGCCATGTTCACCTAATATAACGGCATCCACCTGCGTGGGCGGCAGATTTTTTTCCTGGGCAATCAGGGATCGGAAACGGGTCGTATCCAGCACGGTGCCCAGGCCCACCACCTGCCTGGCCGGCCAGCCCAGGTATTCAATATTCAGCCGCGTAAGCACATCCACCGGATTGGAAACGACCAGGAACACGCAGTTTTTGTTGACGCCGGCGGTCTTCAACTGGTCCAGAATTCCCTTGTATAAAGAGACATTCCGGTTAATCAGATCCAGACGCGATTCATCCGGCTTGCGGCGGAGGCCCGCGGTAATGCAGATAACATCGGAATCGGCGGTGCCCTTCATGTCGGTTGCCCAGATGCGCTGGTCACCGGCCAGCGACGCGCCGTGCAGGAGGTCCAGGGCCTCGCCGGAGGCCAAGTCCTGGTTGGCGTCCACCAGGGCAATGTCGCGTACAATGCCGGCACACTGCAGGGCAAACGCCGCGTTGGAACCTACCCGCCCGCCACCACCGATAATACTGACTTTCATCTTATGCTCCTTATTTGCCGCTGGTGTTTGTGTGTGAATGTATTTATTTCAATCCGGCCATAATTTGGTCGGTCATGTGCTGAACCATTGCTTCAAAGGCGTCTTCACCCATGGCGGAGGCCGCCGCCGGCTCCACATGGCCGTCGTTCCGGCAGGCACAGGCCGATTGCGGAATGGCATCAAACGTGGCCAGGAACGGCTGGTTGTCCGCCCCGATGCAGCCGCCCGGCGCACAGGCGAGCCGCTGGTCGGGCATTCCGAAGCGTTCCTTGACCTTCAGCAGATCAATCATTTCCTGTTGGGACAGAGTGTTGATTTTGCCAAGCTGCCGCGTCAGCAGCAGAATGCGGCAATACGCATCCAGAATTTCCAGCTTGTAATAGGCACCGATCAGGGTGGGATCAAAACAGACCGACCCGTGGTTGCCCATCATGACGGTGTTGGTGTCCGGCTTGATCAACGCTACCACGGATTCCCCAAGTTCCTTGTAACTTGGCGTGGTGTATTTGGCCATGGGAACCTTCCCCAGAAATACTTCCGCTTCGGGGTGAATGCCTTCGGGGATGGGAATGTTGGCCATGGCAAATGCCGTGGCATGGGGTGGATGGGAATGCACCACGGCTTTGACATCCGGGCGGGCCTTGTAAATTTGCAGATGCAGCAGCACTTCGCTGGTGCGCTTCATTTTATTCTGCGTGTCAATCTGTTTGCCGTCCATATGCACACGGGTGATCTGGTCCGGCGAAAGAAACCCTTTGGAAACGCCCGTGGGGGTGCACAACACCCGGTCGTCGGCAATTCGCACGCTGTGGTTGCCTTCGTTACCGGCACAATACCCGCGATGCCAGATACGATAGCCGACATCGCACATTTCCTTGCGAATTTGAAATAAGTTCTGCATCACAACACCTCTTTCGTTTATATGCGCTGTCAAGCGCAGCGGTTCTACACGCCAATTTCACGAAGCTGCCGTTCCAGACCGGCGGGCATCCGGGGGCTGCTGGAAAGGAAGCTGGTTAACATTTCATTCATGGCCTTGTAACCATGGTTGGCATATTCCAGCACCAGCACATTGGCACCGGTCTGCCTGATGCCACCGGCCATCGACCCGGGCGAAGCGCCGGCAATGGCCCGCAGTGCACGGACTTTGTTCGCCAGGCAAAGGGCCGCGGTTGCGTCCGGCACAAACAACACGCCATGGGTGGCTTTGCCGCCGGCCAGCGACTGACTTATTTTGCCAATCGCGGCGGTCAACTGACCATCCGAGGTACCATTGATTCCCTCCAGTGGTGGCGCGGCAAACCGCGCCAGCAGGCGCTGCACCGACGGGCAAAAGCCCTGCATCCACCAGACCCACCGGGTCGCGGGCTTTTTTATTTCCGCCGCGCCTGCGCGCAGGATGGTCAGATTTCGCTGGCGGGCCACATCCATCGCCAGCGGTGAAAGTTGCGCCGTTTCGGTCAGGTAAACCGTACCTTGCAACCCGGCCAGGCGGCTCGCCGTTACCACACCGGTCAGCACCGGTCCGCTTATTTCGGCCACCCCGACATCCTTTTCATCGGGCGAATCGGTCGCTGGGGGATGGGTGCCGATTTTTCCGGCCAGCTCGGGAAATTTGGAATAATCCCCGGTGCAAATACCGACGGGAGGCTTAACCTCGGTCGCGGCGACGGGCGATAGCCGCCCCAGGGCCTCCAGTACAGCCTGCGTTATTTTTCGCACCAGTTCCTGATCGGTATCCAACCGGCAACTCCTGTTTTGCCGCGGCGATTCTTCAGCTGCGGCGTGACGTTTATTCCCTCTTATTTTCCGCGGTCAGCTTACATGCAGCGAACCGCTGATGGCCATGCGGCGAAAACGGGTGAACGTCAGTGGACTGGTTACCCCTTCACCGGTGGGGGTGGCGATGGTGTAACTTGGGTAACCCTGCCCGCCAATTCCCAAGGTGGCGGTGCTCGGCCCGTTTACCGCAAACAGAGTCGTGTTCATCACGCGGCCCATGCGTGTGATATTGGCCAGATTGTTGGAATGAATAATGGCGGTATGGCCAAAGCCATGTTCATTTTCCACAGCGCGGGCCAGTGCTTCATCAAAATTCCGCACCTTTACAAACGGCACGAAGGGCATCATCTGTTCCTCGGCCACGAACGGATTGGATTCCTCCGTTTGGCCGAAAAGCAGGCTGGTTCCCGCCGGACAGGTGGTTCCGGCAGCCGCCGCCAGAACCGCAGGGTCTTTACCGACAAGTTCCTTTTGCACGGCCCAATGGTTGTCCTTAAATACAAAGGCCTTTTTTGTGAGCTGGTCAATTTGCGCGGCATTTAATTCAACCGCCCCGGCGCGGCGCATGGCCTGCATCATGGCGTCGAACACTTTTTCCACCACAAATACTTCTTTTTCACCGATGCACAGAAGATTGTTGTCAAAGCCACCGCCGGCAATAATGCCACTGGCCGCACGGTCCAGATCAGCGGTTTCATCCACCACAACAGGCGGGTTGCCCGGTCCGCCGACAACGGCCCGCTTCTTCCGGGCCATGGCCGCCCGCGCCACCGCCGGTCCACCGGTAATCACCAGCATGGCGATATCCGGATGTTCAAAGAGCGCATTGGCGGATTCCAGCGTCGGCGGGTCAATCACACAGATCAGGTTATCAATGCCGAAGGTGGCGGCTATCTGTTCGTTATACGTTTTAACCGCCATGGCCGCACAGCGATGCCCGGAGGGGTGGGCGTTGCAGACCAGCGCATTTCCGGCGGCGATCATGTTAATGGCATTGGCGCTAAGGGTCGGGATGCTGTGGGTTACCGGTGTCACCACGCCAAGTACGCCCCAGGGAGCCATTTCGTCCAGCGTAATGCCCGCGTCCCCACTGTGGGCGGCGGTGCGGATAAATTCCACCCCCGGCACTTTGGCCAGCAGATGCAGTTTGGCTATTTTATGATCCAGCCGCCCGACTTTAGTTTCTACCAGTTCAATGCGCCCCCAGAGGTCGGCATTCCGCCGGGCAATGGTGACGATAAGTTTGCAGATGCCGTCGCGCACATCCATGCCGGCCTGCGCCAGCTTTTTTTGCGCCTCGGTCGCGGCACCCACAGCGTCGGGCACGTTGTTAAATATGCCGTACCGCCGGACCGAGACCGGAACTTTCGCCGCCCCGCCAAGGCGCTCCAGCACCTGGCGCACGACTGATTCAACCAAAGCGGTTTGATCCATGACATTCACCTGCGTGTAAATTCAAATCTGAAATTCCGATTTTCAGATAGCCCATGTCCGTATCGATCTATATTTGATCCACACGTAATTATCACACGATCGGACGGGCCGGTTTACTGGTGTGGCGTTGTTTTCCATTTACAGTTTCGCGGTGTCTTCATGCGGACGGGCGATAACCGTGGTTGAAACAATCTGGCCAAGTTTTCCGCCGGCGGCTGAACCGGCTTCAATTGCGGCCTTTACCGCGGAAACATCTCCGGTGAAGGTCAACGCCACCATGCCGTTGCCCACGCGCTGCTGGCCGACATACTGGACATTGGCGGATTTAAGCGCCGCATCGGCCGCTTCCACAGCCGCGATAAGTCCCTTGGCTTCAATGACTCCGATTGCCTGTTGCGCCATGACTGGCTCCTTTAAAAGAAATACAAAATCCGGGTTACGCCCGGCCGGCAAGCACGCCCACCGTTTGCCGGGCGACAATTAATTCCTCGTTGGTTGGCAGCACCCAAATGTGAGTGCGGCTTTGCGGGGCATGCAGGGTAAATTCACCCCGCGCATTTTTTTCACCGCTGTGGCCGGATATAATTCCGGCGAATTCAAATCCTTCAATCATCCGGCGGCGAAGGTCCGCCGCATGCTGGCCGATGCCACCGGTAAAAACTAAAGCATCCGCACCGCCCAGTACCGCCAGGTAAGCGCCGATGTATTGCCGCACCGATTCCACCAGAACATCCAGAGCAAGCCTGGCCCGGGCATTACCGGCCTTGGCCGCGGCTTCAATTTCCCGGCAGTCACTGCTGACCCCGCTGATGCCCAGGAGTCCGCCTTCTTTGCCGAGCTTTTTCCAGATTGTTTCCAGAGTCAGGCCGCTTTCCAGCAGCTTAAGCAGGGCGAAGGTGTCGAAATCTCCACTGCGCGACGCCTGCGGCAGACCGGTCTGTACGGTCATGCCAAAACTATTGGCCACACTTTTACCGTTCTGAATCGCGCAAATGCTGGAGCTGCCACCCAGATGACATGAAATAATTTTTCCCGCCGTGGGCAGCAATTCCTTCATGCGAACCGAGATATACCGGTGTGAAGCTCCATGAAAACCGTATCGCCGGATGCCGAGTTTGTGCGTCCATTCGTAAGGAATCGCATAGGTCTGGCGATGGGCGGGAATGGTCTGATGAAATGCCGTTTCAAAGGCGGCCACCTGGGGCGTGCGGGGCAGGCGGCGGGCGAAACTGCGCATCGCCGCGATATAGGGCGGATTATGCGCCGGCGCGACATCAGCAAATTCCTGCATCACCGCCAGAACTTTTTCATCCACCGGAACCACTTCCAGCGGACCGCCATGCACGGCCTTAAAGCCGATCGCCTGCACCGATTCAATGGTGGGAATGACACCCGCGGCCACCAGCTTTTCAAGCTGCAGCTCCACCGCCGCGCCATGATCCGCCAGAACCGCCGTACCCGTCGCTTTTTCCCCGCCCGTGGGGAAAAAGGTCCAGGTGCTGGAGGCAAGCCCGATGCGGTCGGCTGAACCTTCCGCGAGCACGGCTTCACCATCAGCCATGTTAAAGAGCTTGTATTTGAAACTGGTGGAGCCTAAGTTGGCAACCAGAACAATCATGCCGGATTCCTGAAAAAAGCCACGCGTTGCCGCGCCCCAACCCGTGTGCCGGGAACCAAACGCGCCGCGGTGCGATAGGGACGGATCAGAAGTTTTCAATCAGGCCTTCGTTCGGCCGCGCGATGACATGCGATGCCACCAGTTCGCCGACCCGCTGCGCTGCGGCCGCACCGGCTTCCACAGCCGCCTTGACCGAGCCTACATCGCCGCGGACGATGACGGTTACATAGGCCCCGCCGATTTGAATGCTTTTAACCAGCGTGACGTTGGCGGCCTTAAGCATCGCATCGGTGGCTTCAATAATGCCGGTCTGGCCTTTTGTTTCAATTAATCCAAGTGCCTGAGACATAATATGATTCCTTTGTTGTGCCGGAAAATACCGGCTTTTGATTGTTTCGGTACACCGGCGGATTCCGTGAATCGGCCGATCGTCAGGCCCGCAGGCCCGCGTTATTTATTTTTTCACCGGTGCGGCTTTGGGCTTGGGCAGCACATTCACCAGGTCCTCATGCGGCCGGGCGATCACATGGACCGCCAGCACTTCACCGATTTTGCCGGCCGCCTCGGCCGCCGCGTCGATGGCGGATTTCACCGCGCCCACATCGCCGGTAAGAAAAGTGGTGACCATGCCGGAGCCGACTTTGTCCCAGCCGACCATCTGGACGTTGGCGGCTTTCAGGGCCGCGTCGCTGGCTTCAATCAGCGTGACAAGACCCTTGGTTTCAATCATTCCGAGTGCCTGAGCCATAAAAACTCCTGAAAAAGAAAAGTGTGATTAATGTCCATCCGCTGTCCGGTCCGCCGTCAGCGAAGCAGTTCAATGCGCGTAGCGGATTGCAGGTCGCACGCGTTGCCTTCATCGGTGTCAATGTGCACTTCCAGCTTCACCTTCGGATGCTCGCGCACGCGCACATTGTCCAGGACCATGCCGCAGGGGCCGTGAATGGCCAGTTTCATATTGTCGGCGTCTTTGACGCCGTAGTGGGCCATATCATCTTTGTTCATATGTACATGACGCATGGCGCGGATAACGCCTTGCTTCATGTTCAGCGCGCCATACGGCCCGACCACGACCATGCCGGGCGTGTCTTGATGATCGCCGCTGATGCGCAGCGGTAATTCCAGGCCCATGTAAATGCCATCGGTATAGCTAAGTTCAATCTGGGTGTAGTTGCGGACCGGCCCGAGAATGCGGACGCCGGGAATCAGGCGGCTGCGCGGGCCGATCAGATTCACCGTTTGTTCACTGGCGAATTCGCCCTGCTGATACAGGTCTTTAAGTTTTGTAAGCGCAGCACCGGGACCGAACAGTGTTTCCAGGGCTTCCGGCGAGACGTGCATGTGCCGGGCGGATACATTGACAACCAGTGGATTAGGCCCCCCGTTATGGCTGGCTGGTTTGACGGTGCGTTCTTCACCCATCAGCCGCTGGCGTAACGATTCGCGCACCAGCTTTTCAATTTCGTTGCGATTCAATCCTTGCAATGCAGTCATAGTCGCATTCGCCTCGTCAATTGGGGTCCGTCCATAAGCCTGGCCCGGAGTCTGGCCGCAGGTCTGACCGTAAGCCTGACTGTCAGGGCCGCCGTTTTTGCCGTTTGGCTAATTGAAGCCATCAGGTCATGCATTCGGCATAACTTAGAAGTATTGTAAAACATTTTGAAATGTTTTGCAATAACATGGTTATAACATTTCATATTATTTCATTATTCGCTTTAGAGAATTTTTAATTGCCGGTCGCAAATGACCGAAATACCAATTGCACTTATACATGGCCAATTGCCCGGCGTATCCGCGTTATCCGCGAAATCCGCGGTCTTGTCCGTTTTATGATGAACCGCGGATTTCGCCAATTGCGCGGATACGGGTGACCAACCGTGGTCGTTGAAATCAATTTTGAAGGTTTAAGCCGGGAGATCATGGTTATGGATAACTTGGTTCTGGTGAACACCAGGGTAGTTTCGGCGTTCACCGTCAACGACCTTGCCCAAATGGCGGAATACTTTGTCGAGGTGTGGCCATTTTTATCGGGAAGGGAGAATATCGCCCAGTGCAGTATAGATGGGCATCCGGCGTGAAAATTTCCCTGGAAACCGTTTTCCTTCCAGCGACGACGACGAAGCGGGTAAGACGCCCGCCCCCCAGCGCTGCGGCTGCAACGCAGAGCAGCAGTTTGGAGAGTGTCCCGATATGCCGAATCATTCGGCACCGGGATTTCGCCTCCTGGCTTAATAGAGCACATAAGGATAGGATAAAAGAGCGGCTTTCCCGATAAAAACGGGCAACCCCCAATTTCAGGATTTATACGTTATCCTTGACAGTGTGAATGGCGGCATTAAACTCTTTCAGGTTAAGGGATGGGTAAGGGCAGAACGGTGCATCGGCCAC
>JAJZEY010000177.1:8593-8983 GCA_021805585.1 Planctomycetota bacterium | reverse complement strand
AGCTCAGTTTGGAACAGGGCCCGGCCAGCGCTTTGGAATCACTGTTTTTCCGGAAATGCGTTTATAATTAGCCGACCCGGCGGGGTTGCTACCCCCGAAGGGCCACCGCTCTGCTTTACCCGATGCCTCGGAGACAACGACTACCAACGCGGCCATGCATACTATTTTCCGGTCATGCTCCCCGCAGCTGGTCACGCCGCGCAATCGGGGTTCCTTGGAACCAACAATCCGAGTGCCAATCTATCGCATTCCGCGCGGATGTACCTTGCCAAACTGGGCATTAAGGCACCCGACGCAAGCCCGAAGATGGCCGAGTTGATATGGTTGCACGCCTTGGCCATTGGCTACAGCCCGGCTTATCTTAGCGAAAACGTCGATGGAATCCGCCGG
>JAJZEY010000177.1:0-8583 GCA_021805585.1 Planctomycetota bacterium | reverse complement strand
TCGAAAAAGGTTGTTGGCCTCGGCCGCGATGGGAGAGCAAATCGCGGCCCTGCTGGATACTCAGACCGGTGTATCCGGCGTGACGACGGGCGCACTTTCTCCGCTCTTCAAAACCATCGGGCTTATCACGAAAGTCGGCGGCATAGCGATTGATCCATCCGCGGGCGATCTGGAAATTACCGTCGGGTGGGGCCACCGGGGAAAACAAGGCGTGGTCATGCCGGCTAAAGGCAAAATCCAGGAACGAAGCTATAACTCCAGAGAAGCCGATGCCATCGCAGCGGAAGCGGAAGCAAACATCGCGGACCTGCTGGGGGAAAAAACCCTCGATATATATTTGAACGACACCGCCTGCTGGTGCAACATCCCGATGAATGTCTGGGAGTATTATATAGGCGGCTATCAGGTTATAAAAAAATGGCTCAGTTACCGCGAACTCAAAGTTCTGGGCCGCTCCCTTGATCCGGATGAGGCGCGTGAAGTAACCAACATGGCCCGCCGCATTGCGGCGATTATCCTTCTGCATCCCAAACTTGATGAGAATTATCAGGCCGCCAAAGCAGATGCCTTCGACTGGCCGAAGGGATTGTGAAAGTCTATCAGGAGTGCCCGTTTTTATTTGGAATTGGAAATATTACATAGCTAGATGTGGCCACGGCGAAAAAGCTTTCCTAAAAATCATTTCCTTTCCTTTGACGACGACGAAGCGGATTAGACGCCCGCCCCCCAAAGACCGAAAATCGACCATCTTGCCTGCCCCCAAAGACTTGCCGGGCCGCCTTGCCGCGGGGGAAGGCTCTCTCTTGGCAAAGCCGATTTCGCGACCGGTTGACAGGGTGCACATCGGTTCACCCGCAGGCCAAAAGCGTCGCGTCAACTGCGGATTTCCGGCGGCGAGGAACAGGCCATCCAGCCCGGTTTAAGGCCATAGCCGTTGGCAAATGCACGCATATCCATCTGTTTTCTACCCAGCGGTACAATGGTCAGCAATTCCACCGCACCGGTCCCGCACGCAATCCGCAGGCCTTCCAGCACCGTTCCGGCCGCCGATGGGGACCTTACATCCACAACGCGACATTTAAGCGCATGGGCGTCAATTGTTTTTATTCCGTCCGGCGCAATAAACCGGATACTGCACCCCGGCCAGGGCGAAAGGCCGCGAATTCCGGCGGAAACCGCGGCGGCGGTTGCGGAAAAATTCACCCATCCCATTGCACGCGAAAGTTTCGGGGCCTTGGAAACAAGCTCCAGCCGCTGCGGCGTGCCGGCCGTATTACCGGCGGCGAATTTGTCCAGCACGGCGGGCACAAGTCCGGCACCGGCGTCGGCCAGCGCGTCAAGCAATTCTCCCGCGGTCTGGTCATCACCAATGGGTACTTCACCAGATGCAAGAATGTCGCCACCGTCCATAATATTACTTAGCCGGATAACCGTTACGCCCGTGACGCTCGCACCGGAAAGAATAGCCGCATGGACAGGCGCGGCTCCGCGAAACGCCGGCAACAACGATCCATGAAGATTAATTCCGCCTAAGGTTGCAACGGCCAGAAGCGCATCGGACAATTTCTGGCCGAAGGCAATTGCCACAATGACATCGGCCTGGCGCGCGGCCGCCCAGGCAATAAAATCAACAGCGTTTACATTATCGCTTTTTTGCACGGCATAACCCAAAGCGGCCGCGTGGGCGGCCAGCGGCGTGGGTGTAAGCGTGCGGCCACGGCCGGCGGGCCGATCGGGCTGGCTGACGACCCCGACAATGGCATGCGAAGATTGCCGCAGCCGATCGAACGTGGGAATGGCAAACGCGCCGGAGGCAAAAAAAAGTACATTCATGGGAAAGACATCCCCGGATTTCCTGGGTACGCGGGGCCAAATTGCCCCGGAAGAATACTGGAAACATCCCGGCAATACCACCGGAAGCACCGCCAGAAGCAACACCGGACCGGTTGGATAGCGTCTCCCGATGCGGGCGGAAAAGTGTATCCTATACGGGTCCTATCTGGATGGAAAACCGCCGTCCGGGCAGGTCCGGCGGAGGGTGCGCCCGTTTTTATCGGGAAGGTCGTTAATCGGCGATTCGGTAATATTTTGCACCTGCCAGTCGTTCTACTTTCACCTGCTCCACCATCACCTGATCCGCGTTGCCGCGGCAAAGCCGGGGGGCGTTTGTGTTTTCACGTTGGGAAAGGCTTTGGCCTGAGGCTAAAATCGGCAATCCACTTTTCAATTGCCAGGTCCACGTGTTTTCTCACGATGAAAGTAGAGAGTTGAAAGTAGACCGCAGGAGGGAAATGGCTTTCAGGAAAGCTGTCACGCCGAAGCCCCTTCCATATGTGCAATATTTGCCCTTCCCGACAAAAATGACCACACCCCCGGCGGATGCCGCGGATTACATAGCCATGGAAGACTGGCCGGCTCTTTCCTTAAGCACAGCGAGGCGTTCCCGCACTTCGGCGGCGATACGCGCGTTGGGGTATTCATCGGTAATCTGAAGGCCAATGCGCAACGCTTCCGTCCAGTTTTTATCTTTCCAGTGCAGTTCAAACTGGACACCCAATTGTTGAAGTTTTTTGCGGAACACTTCGCGCGCCACTTCCTTGTATTCCTCGCCTTCGGCCGGTGAAAGATACTGGTCAAGCTGCTTAAGCAATTCCACGCTGCGGTCTACATCGTCACGGGAAACGGCGTCTTTCCATTCCTTAAGCAGTTCACGTTTGTGCACCGCTTTGGCCGTGGCAATGCGTTCGGGCAATGCAATGATTTCCGGGTTTCCCGGGAAAATTCGCGTCAGGTGTTCAATTTCCCGCTGGCAATCGGCCCAGGCATATTTTTCCACCAGCCGGGAGAAATGTTCCAGACTTTCGTGCAGTTCACGGTCAATAAACTGTTTGCGGGAAGTTTCGATCATATCGCGGAACTGTGCGGCTTCCTGTCGATTGCCGAATCGCCGTTCCATTTCGGAAACCAACCAGTGAGCGGCTTCATAATCGTTCTTTTCAATGTCTTCGCGAATGGCGTGGCGAAGGGCTTCCCGATCTTTATGGCGGTAAGCCGTTTGTTTGGCGGCATCGGACAGGGACGTGCTTTCACGAATGGTTTCCAGCAGTTGCCGCATAGTTTCCAGCGAGCCGCGAACCTGTTCGTAACGCCAGCCTTCGTCCGCCAGAGAGCGAACGCGAATTTCAATTAATGGATAAAGCAGCACAACCGCGCAGACCACTACAAGTCCGAATCCCGCAATCACCAGCTCGGGAATTGATGCTGCAAGGCGCGCGGCAATCCCCGCTCCCTGAATCTGTGATAGAGCGATAATCAATGTGGCCACGCCGAATATCAGAACCAGCACGCCCAGACATCCGATAAGGATGGTCAGCAGTTTGGCTCGTTTTGCCGTCTTTTCAAGGTTCATGGATCCATCCTCCGGTAACAGTCTTGACCGGGCGAGATGCCTGGCCAACATTTAGTTGTACGATTCCTGAGTGAAACCAAACTCGCACCGCGACCGCCGTCTATCGCATCGAACGATGATTCAACCTGCCATAAACAAGATTGACTCTGGTTACGCGAGCCAACCAACCATATATTGTGCTGCCGCAGGCGGCGGCTGTCAAAGGGCCAAGAATCACCCATGGACCTTGGACAGGTCCAAGAGCGGTTTGCCATCCAACTTTTATCGGTCCTGCAACAGCCAACGCGCTTTGGTTGCCGCGTTCGGCGAAACCGCCCGCCGAATGGCACGACCCGTGTTACAAATCGTCGAATTCGATGGTATTTGGTTAGTCGAAATGCCGAAAAAACAGGCATTTCATCAGGATTATCACGGTTTTGGGCCAAAATTCAATTAAATTTTATTCCGGACAAAAGGACCCGACCGGTACCCTAAGTATAGTTGATATACACCCGGCCCGTGGGCTGTCTCCGGGCAAACATCCTTCGGCATTTGCGGCATTTGGGGCCAAAACAGAGCTGCCGGCCGTATCCCTTCGGCCAATACCAGGACCAATTGCGCGGTATTTGCATTGTTTTAGCCCCCCAGAAATGAAAAATTGGCAGCCGTCATCGTAAAAATTTGATTTTAGTGAACCCCTTGGTTATTCTTATATGCGTTGAAAAAAGCCTGCGGCCGCATTGGGTGTAGAGTTGCCGGAACTGCGGGATTGAGCCTTAGATTTTTTCCGCAAATTACGGAAAAATAGGAAAACGTTGATTATAATGTGCGGATTGGTCCGATATACATTATTGGATTCATTGGTGAATACTGGTTGACGAATATGGCTGGTGCGACAAACAAGAAAAACTCCCGCAAAAAGCCTGTGGATATCCATCGGGTCATTATTGTGCTTGGTTCATTGATCGTCACTCTGTCGTTGACGGTGGTGGTGCTGGCGATGGCTGGCGGACAGCCCGTGCACCTGGTGCGGCCTTACATGCTAAGCGCCACGTTTTCGAATCAGAACATGCGATCGGTCCTTACCACGTCGGTCCCGTTGCCTGAACGTCGATGGGACTATATCATCATCTACCAATCTGGAGGCTTGAAAGGCAACGCCGCTGATTTAGCCACCGGCCGGATGATTGGAGGTGTTGGCGCAGGAAACATGGCACTAAGGCCTGGTCTGGGTGTTGATTTTCATTTCGTGGTGGATAACGCCGCCAATGGAAATGGCAAGCCCGATGGCAATGTTGAAGTTGGTACGGCTTGGAAGGAACAGTTTTCTACTGCTCCCTTCTTTTCCTGGCCTCATTTTAATCATCATTTTTATTCGCCGTATGCCAACGCAGTCGGCATTTGCCTGATCGGAAACATTAACCAACGTCCCTATACCGGCAGTCAAGTCCGCTCCACGGTGCGGCTCGTTCGTGCATTGCAGAACCGACTGGGAATTTCTGATTCCCATGTGAAGTTCCAATGGAGCCCCAGTGTGACCGGCGGCAAGCCGAGGACGGCTGCCCAAGCCGCTTTCAGCCGAGCGTTTTACGTACTTTTGGACCGCAATTAACGGTTTTGCGGTTCTCCTGGTACGATCTCCCGCTTATGGACCAAAAGCCTGCTGTTATCCTGTCAAAAAAATCCGCATTTATAACATATTGGAATATTCAGTCGGCAGCGCTGGCAAAGCGACTGTTGTACTGTATATTGTTTGCCGATGAACCAGAGGGGAAACGGGCCTGCTCCCGCCCCCGGTTGGTGGGAAGACACTAGCGGATTGCTGAATGGAAATATTACCCGATATTCCAGAATTTGAAGTTATTTCGTGCCTCGGTTACGGCGCAAGAAGCACAATTTATGCTGTTTGCGAAGAGCGTACGCGGCAGATTTACGCGCTGAAACGGGTGTTAAGAAGAACCACCGAAGATGATCGATTTTTAGAGCAGGCCGAACAGGAATATGCGATCAGCAGCCAATTTAACCATCCAGTCTTGCGTAAAAGCCACCGGATGATTCGTAAACGTAAATTTATAACTGTGTCCGAGCTGCAGTTGCTGATGGACATGTTTGATGGAGCTTCTTTAGATTCCACCCGACCGGAGAGCCTTCAGGCGCTGATTAACATTGCCTGCCAAGTCGCGCAAGGATTGGGGACTATGCATAAAATGGGATATGTTCATGCGGACATAAAACCAAATAATATTTTAGTAAATACGGAAAATATCTGTAAAATCATCGATTTCGGTCAAAGTTGCGCCATTGGTACCGTCAAAAGCCGAATTCAGGGCACGCCCGATTACATTGCGCCGGAACAGGTGGCATTGGGGCCTTTGACCCCTGCAACCGATATTTTCAACTTTGGTGCCACGCTTTACTGGTGCGTGACAGACCGTCACGTCCCGACGGTTATCCCTAAAAGAAAAACGACCGTGGCCAGCGTGGATTCGCGCACGCTTATTGCCCCGAGCGACTTGAACCCGCGAATACCGGCGGCGTTTTCCAGACTTATTCTGGATTGCGTTGAAAATCGGCCTTCCAACCGCCCCCCCAATATGGAAGATGTGTACCATCGGCTGGAACTTGTGCAAAGCATGACCGCGAGCATTCTTTTGAGCCAGGATGCCCAAAAACCACCGGAAAATCCAACACAACCAGAATCCAATGCCGATGCGGACACGGTCACATGAAACAAGTCTGAACGGAAGCCTGATTTTATCGGTGTCATTCGTCCGATATACATGAATGCGGGAGGCGATTTTGATCCCGCGATCTTGGAAGATTTATGTCATCACGACAAGCAATAGATGTTCTTATCCAGGCCGCCGAGGTCAACAAGCAGAATCCCATTCGCAATGGAAACCTGCTGCACTTTCCGTCGGAAGGGGAACTGATCATATCGGCCGATCTGCATAATCATCGGCGGAATTTTGAACGAATCGTTAATTTCGCGGCGCTGGAACAGTTTCCGCAAAGGCATGTGATTCTGCAGGAACTTATTCATGGGGGTGCCCTGGGACCCGACGGCGAAGACACCAGCATCGAACTGGTTCTGGATGCGGCCGACTGGGCCTTGCAGTTTCCCGGACAAGTGCATTTCCTTCTGGCCAACCATGATGTGGCGCAGGTCACAAGCGTACCAATCCTGAAGGATGGATACGACCTGACCGATCGATTCACCCGTTCGTTCACCGCATTTTATGGTCCGCAGGGCGTCAATGTTCTGGCGGCCTATAAACAGTTTGTCTATTCCATGCCGCTGGCCGGCATTACCGCAACGGGAATTTTTCTAAGCCATTCGCTGCCCGGTGTTCGGGACCTGGATGATTTTGACCCCGGCATTGTGCGCCGCAAACTAACCATGACCGATTACCTGCGCGGCGGATCGGTTTATAAAATGGTTTGGGGAAGATTTCAGACATCCGACCTGCTGTCACAACTCGGCAAGCTTTGGTGGGCTGATTTATTCGTGTGTGGTCACCAGGGGCAGGATACCGGGTACGGCACGCTGGGTAAGAACATGCTTATTATAGATTCCTCCCACAACCACGGCACGCTGTTGCCACTAATGTTGAACCGCCAGTACACCATGGACGATCTGATAAAAGCGATTCTTCCACTTTCATCCCTGACGTAAGCGGCCAGGCGTGATCGGGAAATACAACACGTTTTCGCTGCCGGACAGGAAATCAAAACCTTATTCGAATGCACCCGCCGGTGCCGATCCGATCACCCGGGTCAATGCGGCTCGGTGGGATCATAAATGAACTGGCCGTTGGAATTTGAACCCGAATCGGTGGAATTTCCATTGCCATAAATTTGTACTTGCCCGTTCTGGGGAATACTGCTTTCAAACTGGTGGCGAATGCTGTTGTCCTGGATCACACGTTCTTCGCATCCGGCCAACACAAGCGGAAGCAATGTGGCAAATACAAGGAGAATAAAACCGGAGGCCATTTGTTTTCGCATAGGATCATCCGCCTTGGGACATTTTCATCCGCACTAAAATTCGTCTGCAATAACGGGTGCGGATAGAGCAATCATTATAATCTTCCGGCCGGCAAAACAATAATTGTCAGGCAAGCCGATGCCGCCAGTCCGCGGCATATTGCAGGTTATTCATCCCCCAGCGGCGTGCCAGAATGATAATTCGGGCTTTCGCGGGTAATGGTGATATCGTGCGGATGGCTTTCGACCATACTGGCATGGGTCACGCGGACGAACTGCGCCCTGGCGTGGAGATCGTGAATTGTTTTTGCACCACAGTAGCCCATTCCCGCCCGCAGACCTCCGACCATCTGATAGACAAAATCGCCCAGCGGGCCACGGTAATGCACCAGTCCCTCCACGCCTTCGGGAACCAGTTTGGATGACTGGCGCACGCCGGCCTGGCCGTAACGATCTGCTGAACCCTGCACCATCGCTCCCATGGAACCCATGCCGCGATAGCTTTTGAAACGTCTGCCCCGACGAATCACCAGTTCGCCGGGACTTTCATCCAGTCCGGCAAACAATGAACCCATCATGACCGCACTGGCACCGACGGCCAGCGCCTTGGTAATATCGCCGCTCTGGCGAATGCCGCCATCGGCAATAACCGGCACGCCGGCGGGAGCGGCAACCTTCACCACGTTCATAATCGCGGTAATTTGAGGCACACCTACGCCCGAGACAATCCGCGTGGTGCAGATACTGCCCGGACCAATGCCAACTTTTACGGCGTCAGCTCCGGCTGCAATCAGGTCTTTGGCGGCATCGGCGGTGGCAATATTGCCGGCAATGACATCAATGGTGAAACGGCGTTTGATTTCTCGGACCGTTTCAATGACATTGCTGGAGTGACCATGGGCGGTATCCACCACCAGCAGATCCACGCCTTTTTCAATCAGGGAGGCCACGCGGTCGTATTGGCGAATGCCCACTGCGGCCCCGACGCGCAACCGCCCGCGGGCGTCCTTGCAGGCGTGGGGAAACTGATGCGTTTTTTCAATATCGCGCATGGTGATCATGCCCTTGAGCCGCCGCTGGTCATCCACCAGAAGCAGTTTTTCCACGCGGGCATTGTTAAGGATGATTTCCGCCTGTTCCAGAGTGGTGGCGGGCGGTGCGGTGACCAGATTTTTGCGGGTCATGAGGGATTTGACCGGCCCATGGTC
>JAJZEY010000230.1 GCA_021805585.1 Planctomycetota bacterium | reverse complement strand
TTTACCAACCGGCAGGTGACAGCCCCGGTGGGCGCGGCGGTTCCCGTTCCCGCGTCATTTGGGCTGTTACTTGCCGGTACGCTGGCGGGTGGAATCGGCCTGATGCTGCGAAGCAGAATGGGAAAGCGGCGCGGTGTCTGAGGGGTGCCGCGAGCGGCTATGCGCGGCTGCTTGTTTGAGCGTCCATGATGGACGAAT
Organism: Planctomycetota bacterium; assembly: GCA_021805585.1. Next base: position 8,797 of record JAJZEY010000230.1, on the reverse strand, counting down.
TGCTGCTTGTCAGAATAACAGGATGCTTATTTTCTGGATATCCGTTCCGATTTCAATCGGGATGGCAATTCCGGCGAGCGGTGTTGAACAGGGTTTAAATGGCAAGACTGCATATCGCCGGTGGAATTGTAATTCCGCAGTCTTTATTTCCGACTGCCTCATGGAAAATGTTCGCTGGCCAGGAATATTCCCAATATAGAATAATAGGGGATTGCGATTGAATCGTGGCGTGGCCTAAAAAATCCGCGGGAAAATGAAAAAAAAAGCAGGCGGCACTTGACAAATCTGTTTAACCGGTTAAACTATAGCCATTGACGTGCGTCAGCGTCATGTCTTGTTTTTTATTGTCCCCTTTTTCTCGGAAGGAGAAAACCATGAAACGCTCCCGTTCCAACTCTCCCAGAATCCTGGCTCTGTCCGCGATGGCGGTTGCCGCCGGGGTATCGCTTTGTCTGACCGCGTCAGCCAGCGCTGCAATGAATGCCGCGGACAACGCGAGCAATTACACCAGCGGTACCTGGCCCAACGGCGGGACCCCGCCGAACGGGGGCACCGGATTTGGCGCATGGACCATTTCCACGCAGAACAACAGCGCGCCGCCGTACACCGGAACATATTTCAATACGAACAATGTTTCAATCGCCACCAGCTCCGACGCATGGGGCACCTATGCCAATTCTGGATCGCCCTCCGCCACTCCGCGGGTGGATTTATACCGCCCCTTCACCGGTTCGCTTTCAGTTGGCCAGACCTTCAGTGTGGCACTGACCAGCGCGGGCGTAGGATCCTATCCGCCAAACGGGTTGCCCGCCTATGGATTCAGCCTGGATTCCGCGGCCCCTTCACTTACACTCGGTACGGTTCCAGTCACTGTCGGCAACGGTTCGCTGACAACCGCGGCCAATTACACCGATGCCAATTCGCTTTTCAGCCTTAGTTTTAATGAGCTTGGCGCGCCGACCGGAAATGTCAGCCAGAACCTGGTGGCGTACAACGGCCAATCCCAGGGGAACTCCGCATCCTCCGGCACCTATGTTCTGGAAACCAATATCGCGGCCAACGGAACAACCACTTCCACACTGACCGGTCTGACTGACGCGCAGCTTAACGCGGGCGTGATCGCCAACTTTACGCTTGGCGCGGGAAATAGCTATTCCCTGACGCTTACGACCGCAGGCGCGACTCCCACAGTGCTGGTCGGTCCGATATCCGGAACTCTGGCGGCCGGGGCGATTAATGGTGCCGACCTGTTTGATCAGAATACCTATCAGGACGGCTTATTTAATTCATTGGCAATCAGCTCCACTTCCACGCCGGAACCCGCTTCCCTGGCCCTGATAGGGGTCAGCGGTGCGGTACTGCTGCTGGCGCGACGCCGAAAGACCGCCTGAAGACGGTCTGAAGTCGAACTCATGCAAATGCGTAATGGCGTTGGCATATAAATGCCCTGCCTGGGTGGATTCTTTTTCGTTCTGGAGAGAAGTTTATGATGGTTGAACATAAAGTTTCCAACGGGTTTAATCTGCGGCACCGCAAAATCATTTCAGCTGCGGTGGCGGCGGGGCTGGTCGGATTTCTTATGGCTCACAGCGCTGTAAAAGGCGCTGTGAGCCTGTCCGACAACGCCTCGGCATCCGCATATCCATCCGGCACATGGCCCGTCTTAAGCAATGGATCAACGAGCGGTGTTGCCGGGCTTGGGCCGTGGTATCAGGGGCCGGCGGGGTCCGGGGTCGGTCAGGCGGCCACCTGGGGATTTTTCACCGGGCCTTCGCAATATATTTATGGCACAACCGCCAACGCCACTATTGATACCGCCGGCGTTTCCTGGGGAATTTACGCCAACAACGGCTCGGGTTCCGATCCGGCCGCGCCTTATGCCTATCGCGGCTTTACTCCCATGACCGCTTCCAGCGGCAACACCAGTTCATTTAGCCTGGGCATGGTGACCGGCCCCATGAGCAATCCGGGTCAGGAAGGTTTTCAACTGCAAAGCTACAATGCCGCCAGCGGCTATGCGACTCCCATATTTCAGATTGCCGCCACCGGAAGCGGAAATTATTACACCTTCAGTTACGGCGGTTACACGGCAGCCAATCCCGGCTTCACCAATTCGGTGAGTACTGGAATTAAATCAGTCAATGATGGCAGCGGCAGCCAGAACGATGGCAGCGGCATTGTGGTGACATTCACACTTAAAAGTTCCACCAGCTTTGATGTAAGCGTGGCACCGGTGAATTCCGCCCAGGGGGCGACATTTGATTCCGGCCTGCTGACCGGGCTTAACAATCTGCCCATCAACCAACTGATGGTTTACAACAACAACGCCGGGCTGGCATCGCAATATGATTATTTCAACAGTTTGCGGATTACCGAACCCAATGCCACTCCCGAACCGGCTGCCCTTTTGCTGATGACGGTTGCCGCGGGTGGAGCTTTGCTGGTTGGCCGCCGGGACTGGCGGCTGCGCCGCAGGGTCGATCGCGCATGACCAGCGACCGCAGGCGAGCTATCGCATGACGGTTCAGGCCCTGAACAAATGGCCCTGACCCTTTCCGCTGGCGGCGGAAAATATGCCGGTCCGCCGGCTGGCCACGAATAAAAACAGTTGAAGGGTTTCAATGAAGCGAGTTATAGCACAATCTTGTCAGGCAAGTCACCGCAGGCCCAATGCGGGGCGGTCCATCGTTCTGGCCGCGGCGCTGGCTGTTTGTGGAAGCACCTGTATGCCCGGCCTGGCGGGGGCAGCAAATTATGGCGCATTTTCCCCGCCGGCGATGCTGGATTATTTTGGCGGCGGGTGGGTCAATATTACCAACCGTATGTCGGACGTGTTTGGTGCCGGTTACGGATCCCTTCTTACGCCGCCGCCCACACGGGCGGATTCCGGCAACAGTTCAGTCGGATACGACATTTACAATCGATTCGATTTGGGATCTGCGAATAATCCGACTGCGTATGGAACGCTTCAAGGCTATGAAAACCTGATTGCCGCCACGCACCAGATGGGCGGATATTTTTATACCGATTATTCCATGGGCCATAACGGATTTTCCAATTCCGCCACTCCGGGTTTTGTTCAGGCCGGGGCCTATCCGGGCATGGTGGTGCAGACCCCAACGGCAGTGGATGGCGACTTTAATAGTGCGTATGCGTCCAATACCGAAGAGGCCCGACTGGCGGGCCTGGTAAACATAGATTTCACCACCAACAACCAGTACATTCGCAATCCGACGACTGCCGGCAACAGTGCGAATATTCCCGCCGGTACAACGCCCGCATTCGGTCGCCTGGCCAACGACCCGATGCCGATGAATCAACAGTTTTACCCGCAGGTGAATAACAACCCGATTTTTGTTTACAACCCGCTGACGGGCCAGGGAAATATTCAGATTAATTCATTTAACACGGCCAATGCCGCAGCCGGTTCACCCACCACTGAGAATGTCACCGGTTATATGATGCGGAACCTGCAATGGTTTGTGCAAACGCTGGGCGTGGATGGCTTCCGTTTGGATGCGGTAAAAAACATGGAATGGCAGGTGGCGTTGCCTTATTTTGATCAGGCGGTCTACCGGGCATCTTCCCGGACATATCTGAACGGTGTTCAGGAACCGATATCCGCATTTTCCGAATATTACGACTCCAATATTCCCGGCGCATCGAATGCGTTTCAGGATTCCACCGTTCAGGTGATTCAAAAAAGCGGCCTGAACGCGGACGGTTCGCTGGTGGATTACGGCAACAACGGCACGGTGCAGCCCAATCGCGACGCATTGGATTTTCCCCTGTTTTTTGCGATGCAGAGCAATCTGACTGGCAATGGCTATACCAATAGTTGGTATAACGTGGTCAACGCCGCTCTGGATTCTTATGATGCCACGCCGCACGATGGACTGATCGGCGTTAAATTTGTGCAAAGCCAGGACAACGGTGCACCTTATCTTAGCAACGTCGCCTACGCCTATACCCTGATGATGCCGGGCCAGGCCATTGTGTATTACAACGGCAACACCACCGCGTTTGACAACGGCACACAGACCTTTCCACAAAATGGTCGCGGTGATGCCCTGGGCGGCGTTTACGGCAACGCGCTGGCCAATAATTCACAGAATATTTACAACCCCGCCGGCGGCACCATGACCGAAACGTTGGACAATCAGGTTTCCGGTCTGGTGGACTTGCGCAACCGTTTCGCCTACGGAAATTATGTGCAGCGCTACCTTTCACAAAATAATTTCGCTTTTGAACGCAGTGATTCCGCGCTGATACTTTTGAATAATCAGACCGGCGGCGAAAACTTAAGTACCACGCTCCAGACAAACTTTAATTCATATAACGTGCCTTATCTGGTTGAAGTAACCGGCAATGCGGCCAATAACGGATTGCCCCAGGTGCTGAGCGTCAATTCGGACAGCACGGTGAACGTGACCTTTCCCAACAACAATTCCAATGGTCAGGGATACCTGATTTACGCGCCGCCCACACCCATCGGCACGCTTACCCTTACCAATGTGGCCGGCCAAATGGGCGGCAATGCCCCCGCCGCCAACGATCCGAACATCACTTTTGATAACGGAAATAATACCGTCAGCACCATTGCCGTGATCAAGGCCGCCCAGTTTCAGGTTAATTTGCAGACGCAAAAAGTTTATCTGCTGGGAAATACCAGCCTGTTTGACTACAACGCCGGCGGCGACAATGCGATTCTTAAAATTGATGGCGGTGTGCAGCTTAACGGTCAGACTTTTGTCAGCACGGTACCCAACACCACCGCCTATGGTTACATTCCGTTTGAGAGTTCCAGTCCGTTGGTGGGGGGTGGCACGGGCTTGTATTCTGAAACAATCAACACGGCTGACCTTTCCCAGGGCTATCATTATCTGGAAGCCATTGCATTTCGCGCCCGGCCCGGCGGCGGACCGCCCGTATATACAGACTGGACGCAAACCATTTATGTGGACACCTCCGCGCCGGTGTCCAGTATTCAAAGTTTTAATCCGATTACGCCCGGCGTGAATCAAAACCGTGCGCTTGTGGTTAAATCTGTGGATGGTCTGGCCAACAATATTCATGTCCTCTGGGACCTGCCCGCCGCGGACACCAATGCCCAGGTGCTTGCGATGGTGGGCAATGCCAATCAGGCTGCGCAAAGCGATACCAATCTGTGGGTGATCAATGAAACGGGTCTGACCAGCGGCAACCATGTGGCCACGGTGGTCACCTACAAGCCGGACGGCACCTATAACATTCAACGCTTCGCCGGACTTTACACTTCCACAATTTATGGTGCGGGTCTTGGGGATTTAAATTTTGATGGTCAGTACAACGTTGCGGATGTCCAGGCATTTGCCACGCTTATGGCCGGCAACAATTCGCTGTTTAATCCCGCAGCCGACTTCGACCACGACGGGCTGATTGGCCGCACCGACCTGCTTGATTTTGGCGCAAAACTTTCCGCCGTCGGTGCCGACAGCCAAACCATGCAGGCCTATGACGCATTGCTGGCACAATATCCGGCGACAGCACTGTCGGCGGCCGTACCCGAACCGGCCGCGCTGGCCCTGTTGTTGCTCGGGCTGGTTCCTTTGGCGCTGCGGCGCCGCGCACTGTTTCGCTGAACAGGCATGATGTTACGACCTTTTAAGGAGGTTATCCCATGTTGAAACATTTTCCACGCCGAGAAGGTTTTACGCTTATCGAACTTCTGGTGGTCATCAGCATTATCGCATTGCTCATCGCCCTGCTCCTGCCGGCTCTGGCGGCAGCGCGAAAGGAGGCAAGTTCCACCGTCTGCCTGTCGAATGTGCGGCAGATTGTTCTTGCGGAGGTGGAATTCTCCCAGCAGCATAACGGCTTTATTCAGCCGGATACCGATTCAAGCATTATGAAATATACCCTGACGCCGGATGCCGACCACACCACTTTTTCATATCGCTATCAGTGGTACAATCCGGCCACCGGACAATATGTAAACACGGGCGGGGCGGTGCTTAATGACTGGGCCAGCGCGCTGGTACCGTTCCTTGGCGGCCAGAACGACCAGAGTTTTATGAATTTCGGAAACAATGGCGCCGGTTCCAAGGTCTTCCTGTGCCCCAGTGACCCAACACTCGCGGATCAATATCCGGGTTATCAATTGTTTAATAACCTGCAGGTGGGCAACGGAACGGGCAGTACAAATGAACCAACACCTGCTGGGTATCCCGGCTATTTTCAGGGGTATTATCCGGTTTCCTACGGAATTAACGCGGACATAGCCTCGGCCAAATACAACGGTTCTTATGGTGCGTTTAATCCCGGCTGGGGTTTCCAGATTGCCGCCGGGCCGGTCGCCGCATCCGGGCTTACCGCCTCCTGGGGATGCCGGTTGACCGGTATTCCCATGCCCACAAAAACACTGATGTTTGCGGACTGCGGCGTGCGGCCCAATCCGGGAGGCCAGGATGCCCAGGGCAGCAATGGTCTGTTTTATTGTGACGAAACCTATTACACCACCGCATTTGATACCAAGGCCGGACTGCCCGCGACGGTGAATTTGTGCACCCTGCAGGCCGTGGCCGACGACGCGGCCCTGCGCGATCGCATACCCATGGCACCCGCGGCGCTTCCGCTGCCCACCGGTGATACCAACATCGGCTTGGGTTTTGACCGGCATGGGAATCACATTAACGTCGGATTTGTGGATGGCCACGCCGCCGCGGTTACGCCGTCCGACTTCAGTCAGGTGTATGTATCTCCATATGGTGGTGGTTAAGCTCCACAGCCGGATCGCGAATTATCCGACTCCGCCGCCAATTCCCCCGCCAGGGAAAACAGAATACCGCCAAAGGGCGGCACGAAAAGACCTGTTTAGCTGGCCACGCAGCGTGGCCGCGCACGGGATTTCCCGAAACGAAGCCCTGATCGGGATTCCGTTTATTAAACGAACTGATTCACCCGTTGGTAGCCGAGGAAAAAAGATGTGCCGCGCGAGGGCAACGGACAGGCAAACTGGTACCCCTTCATGCTTGCGGCGGCGTCATCAACCACCCAATGCCTGCGAAAACAGCGGATTCGCAAATGTTCAGGTCCCGCGGAAGATGCAGTTCGTCATGCGGACACAGAATTATTGACCGAACGATCCTTACCTTCTTCTCACCCAGGCATTAAGGCCCCGATTAACATCAACGATATTAGCCCTGTCCAAGATCCGAAAAGTAGACCATACGCGAGCTTTCTGTATTGTGGCCCAAATCCGCCGATAATCGTGCTCAACAGAAAGCCGACTATGCCAAGCGCAAACGCGACCAAATAAATGACCGCATTATGTCCAACTACGCCATAGTTTGACTGAAATGCAGCGACAACCGCCATTGCCCATTCGATGGCCACAATGACCTCCGCCAGTCGAATGACGACTGCAAGGTGCCCATTGTCGAACAAGAATCTTTTCACGCGCTCCCCGTTTTTCATAATCCGGGCAATGTCGCCAAGTGCCAATTCTTCAGTTACGAAGTTCACATTCCCCAGGAGCCACTTTACCTGACCGATTTGGTTGCCAGACGGATGCCGTCCCTGCGGAGGTCCAGGCGGTGTGGCCGCTGGGCAATATGTAGGAGACCTGGCCGGGACTGCCCGCCAGGCTCCCACACACTCCGCGGAACATAATCGCCAAACCATAGGCGGAATAAGTACCCGGCGGCACGCCGCCGAGGCCTGTGGCATTTATCACGCCGGTTCCGGAACCGTGACCATAGAAATAATAGCCATATAACTGCCTGGATTTCGACTTCCCGGTCAAATGGGATTGAAACTGGCGGTTTGTCGCGTCCCAATTCTGTTCAACATCCAAGCCACAAGCCTTATACGCGTTCTTGATCTTGGCGGCCTGCCGTTCAAATTGGAAGAATATCGTCCAAGGTACAAACAGACGTGCATTCCAATCAACGCTGCTTCCCATGTCGATGACAATCAAGTTTGGGATGGAAAACTCAACTGGGCATTTAATCGCCTCGTCTAATCCCCCGGAGATTTTCCATTTTATTAGTCTCGACCACTTTTTCCACTCGAATCCATTGAGGTGCGCTTGTTTTCCCAAGCCGCTGATTGTGTCCCCGGCCTGCGACGTTGCCGTGGCAGTCAGCTTGCCATTCCGTTTGATGTTCCAAAGCCCCCACGCATCCACCGCACCTACGGGCGAGGATTCGACGCAGCGATACAAATTAATCCCGCCGGGGATTCCAATCGGATCGCGTTGCAGCCAGCGGCCGAGGGGCGGGCTGTAGATGCGATTGCGCACATAATAATTTTGCGTTTCCGGATCAAAGCGGTAGCGGAAATAAATGATTTCATTTGCTCCGTAACCGGACTGCACCGCCGCGTCGCCCCACCAATTGCCGGTGGAATCGGGTGCCGAAAAGATTCGGGTGTTCCCATACGCATCCGCGCTTCGCTCAAATATCAATGAACAATAATCAATGAACAAAGGCCGATTTCGAAACATGGAGGAAATGGAGGTACTGCGGCGGCAACGGGCGAACAGGATGTCTGCAATCCGGCGGGCCAGGGAAGTTTCAGATTGCGTGGCCTCACCGCCGCAATGGCAACGTCTTGGTGCCTTCGCGATTTTGTGGTGAAAATGTTCATCCAGTGCAACCAAAATAATTACTCCGCAGACGGTGGATTTAACGGAATTCTATTCGAGGCATAGGGCGGAATGCAATTTGTCTGCCGCCGGCGATCTTTTGGGGGCCGCCAATTTTCTGGCGTGGCGCAGCTTTTTTTGCCTTCACGGCCCGCATTTTTTTTTTTTTGC
>JAJZEY010000476.1 GCA_021805585.1 Planctomycetota bacterium | reverse complement strand
GATCTGCCAGTTCGCCGGGCGGCGGCTGATACCAGCCGGGATCTGTGTAGGTCGTAATACCATCCCGAACTTTAAGAATCGTGAACATGCCGCCCATATCAATCAGGCCGTGGGGGCCTTTTCCGCCAAGCATCGGGGCACTGTTGGGAATACTGGGCATCCCCATGGTCATGCCCATGCCGTGTTGGCCCATGGTCATGTAATCGGGCAGCACTTTCCGCATATTGTGGCCAAGGGTGCCGGGCTTTACGCCAATCATGTTGGGGAAATTATGGCCCATTTGCGTCATGACATGGTGCGTCATGTGGCAGTGCATGGCCCAGTCCCCCGGATTACTGGCCACAAATTCCACCGTTCGCGTGGTACCCACCGGCACCAGAACGGTGGTGGCCGGTTGCCAGGCGCTGCGTGGATATTCGCCGCCGTCACTGGCCACAATCTGAAACGAATAATTATGAAGATGAATCGGATGATGATCCATGGGACCAAGATTACCCAGGCGTATGCGGACGCGCTGGCCGGTGCGAACCACCAGCGGATGTGTGGCCGGAAAGGATTTTGCATTCATGGTAAATACGTTAAAATCGGTCATTTCCAGCGGATTCGGCCGGTAAGCACCCGGATCAATCCGCCATTCATGGAGCATAATTCCAAAATCTCGATCGACCCGCCGATCTTTTTCCGGCGTTCGCGGATGAATAATAAATAGTCCCGTCATGCCCAGACCGATTTGCGTCATTTCATCAAAATGGGAATGAAACATTTTTGTGCCATGGTCCACCAGGTTAAATTCATACATATAGGTTTCCCCCGGCGGAATGGCCTTCTGTGTCAGCCCGGCCAGGCCGTCCATGCCGCAGGGCACATACACGCCGTGCCAGTGCGTGGTGGTGGCCTCCGGCAGCCGATTGGTAACATAAATGCGCACCCGTTCGCCCTGGACCGCTTCAAGCACCGGATGAATCATGCCATTGTAGCCCCAGCAGAGCGCCTTAAGCCCGGGGCAGAATTGATTCCAGACCTCCATGGCCACCAGATGAAATACCTTTACGCCATCGACAATCTTCCAGGGGATTTTGCCGGAATTCGGCACCTCAACCGGCAGATAGTCGCGGCCGGGCAGGCCGGGCGGCAGCGGCTTGGAATACAGGGCCTTGTAAAGGTTTGCCGTGTCAGGAATGGGCGATTTAGCTGCGGCCTGATCCGCCGGAACCGGCTCGGCGGCCAGTGCCAGCGCGGGTGCGGAAAGTGCCCCGCCGACCACCGCGGCGGCACCTGAAGCAAGCATGTTGCGTCTGGAAAACATAAAAAACTCCATCAATCAAATTCATTTCGTGACAGTGGATCTGGTGGAAGGCATTTTGGCCGCGGGCCGGGTTGTTTTGCCGGTGGCCGGCAACGGGCCATTGAGTGTGTGGATCAGTGCCGCGCGGGCAATCCAGTATTGCGCGGCGCTTTGCACCATTCGGCGCGCGGCGCGAATTTCGTTCTGACGCGCCAGCAGAAGCGGATAAGGCCCGGCGTACATGCCGTTGTAGGCCAACTGCGTTTCGTTAAAAATCCGGCGGCGCAGCGGCAGCATAATCTTCTGATAAAAGATCGCCTTGTGTTGTGCTGCGGTCATGCGTATCCAGCGGCGGCGCACCTGCGCCCGCAAATTCACCGCCAGGGCGTTCATTCGCCGGTATTCCGCCAGATAACGCGCCCGGGCCCGGGCCATGGCGGGTTGCCCCTGATTAAAAATTGGCAGCGGAATTGAAAGTGCCGGACCAAGTGTGCCGGCCACATCCGGATCGCGCACGTAATTCAGGCCTACCGTGGCTCCGGATAACAGGCCTGCCGCACCCGAAATTTTCATGGTCTGGGCGGCGGCAAGCAATCGACTACGCGCCGCGGCTATCGCCAGACTGTTTCTAATAGCCAGCGATTCCAGCCCGGCCAGCGGCGTTTGTACCGCGGGAATCGTCGGCAATCGACTGGGGAGAGTCCATCGTGCCCGCGCGCCCCAAATGCCCATGAGCGAATTAAGCCGCTGCCGGTTTTCCAGAACATCGGCCTGTGCTTCAGCCACGGCCAGGCGAGCCTGCTGGTAAAGCGCCAGCTTCTGGTCGTAACCGATGGCGGCAATATTTCCCGCCTGGCGCAGACGACGGGCGAAGCGGACCGCATCGCGTGCCGCCAGGGATATGGTTTTATTGAGTGCGAGAATTTGTTCGTCCGCCTGCAACCGGTAATAGGTTTTGCGGGTCCGTCCGCCCAGGGACAGCACATCCGCCGTGACCTTGGCCTGTTGGGCGGCAAATTCAGCACGGGCAATTTTCTTTTTTGCTCCCATAAATAGCAAGTCCAGAAAGGTCTGATCCACACTCGCGTCCCAGCCATGATAGGGGCGCGCGGGAAAGCGCAGATCAATCGAAAAAACCGGGTTGTGCAATAGACCGGCCTCTACCAGATTCGCCTCGGAAATGCCCAGGCTTTCGTAATCGGCCTGAAGCGACTGATTGTTCAGCAGTGCTATTTGCACAGCGCCTGAAGCACTTAACGGATGAGCCAGCAGTTTCTTTACCGCGGCCCGCACTTGTGCGTCCGCCAGGGCGCTGTCATTCCACACAACGGTGTTGCCGGTACGCGCACGGACGGCTTTTGAAATTGTATTAAATCCGGCCCCACGGGGCACATTGGCACAGCCGGCAAGCATGATGACCGCCGCCGCCGCCAATAAGTCGGTCAGCCGTCGGGGCCGCGGCATACGCCAAAGTTTTCGGCGTGATATTAAGGGCGGGTTGGATATCACTGCGTGTCTCCCTTCATGTTCATTCCGGGCATTGAATTCATCTTCATTCCTTTCATGCCGTGCATGTCGGATTTCGACGTTGATGCCGGTGCGGTGCCCGTGGTCCTATTTAGAATCAGCACGGATGGCTGGGCAATTTGCGCCGCAGGCTGGGAGATATTAAGAAAATCCGTCTGTGGTATTGCCCGACCGCCGACGGCCCGCGGATTCGCAGGGTCCGCGATGTTTTGAACGGCCACGGCCGACGGTTTGGACACCTGGCTGCATGCGCCCAAAAACAGAGCGGCAGCGCAAATGCCCGGCGCGGAAAAATAAATCCAACGCATGGTGTTTCTCTTTAATATTTAAATAAGATTGGAAAAATGCGAACGCAATTCAGCATATGCCCGCGGGCCATATGCCACGGGTATCAGACCCTAAGCGCGCAGTGCAGCGACAGAAGTGATTGATTCGCCGAAGCGCCATCGTGCACGAGGTAATGGGTCAAAAACCGTGGGCAGCCTTTTTGTTCGTTGGCGGCCTGAATGCCAACGACTGTCCAAAACCGCGGGCCTGCGGCTGTCGGTGCCGCAATTTCCAGCCTGCGCAGGCAAAGCGTGCGTATGGTACGTTCACGGCAATGACAATCGCCGCAGTGGGTCCATGCGCCAAGCTTCGCCTTAGCCGCCATTTGGCAGTGTGTCATGCTAGCCGGAGCGTGGGCGAATGTTGCGTCGGCGGGCCGGCACCTGCAACAGTTAATACCAAGACCAAACGACAGGCATAATGCCGCAATCAGAACGTGTTTCAACACAAGTGCCATGAAGGTAGCCTAAATAAATACGGCGGCAATGTCAAATTCAGCGCGGAGCATATTCATTGCGCAGGCAGCGAGCCTTGCCCTGTTTATTAATCACCAGATGCGCCATCTGGATATACGACCGCCGACCGAATTGCGTGAAATAAAACAGTACGCATTGTCTCTTTTGAGTGATCACCGCCGGATGGTGTCCCGGTGCGTTATCCAGCGTTCGCCTTCCGTTGGCACCGGCCAGCACGGTGGCGTTGTATACCCAGTGTCCGGTGCCGGATTTTGAACGGTAAATCCGCAGGCCATGGGAATCGGTGTCGGTAATCAGCCAGTAGGCATGATGCCATCGCCATACAAACGGCGCTTCCTGACTTGGCCACGCCACTACCTGCCGATCGTCACGCCAGTGATTCAGATGAGTTGATTCCGCCATCCAAATGCGGGATCCGTGGCGTTCGTCTTTGTACCACATGTACCATTTTCCGTGAATTTTCCACAATGTGGGGTCAATACAACGGGACGATGACAACGGCACTGTGGAAATAAATGTCCAGTGAACGCCGTCTTTGCTGGCAAAATGCTCAATCGTGGCGCGGCCCGTCCAGCTGGTAAAAATGCCGTGCACTTCCACCACAAACATCTCCAGTGTCCCCTTTTGCCAGGCAAAGCAGGGTGCCCACCATGTGACGTGTGCTTTCATCGGATCGCCAAGTCCATGCGGACCCCGGCATATGCCCCGATACTTCCAGTGAATCCCATCCGCCGATGTTGCAATTCCAATGGCTGTGCCGTGGCACCACAATACGCCCGGCGGATGCCGCATCGCCGCCCGCCGCTGGGTGTAATACATCCACCATTGACCCGTATGATTGGCCCCTTTGTTCGGCATCCAAACCACAAACGGGTCCGCCGCCCCGTGCCACACCGGATCGTCAAACAGCGGAGCCGGCGCTTTGGATACGTGTATCCATGCGGGGGCCGCCGCCGGCGTTTCCGCCGGGATCACACATGTCAGCAGCAGCATCAACAGGGCGGCGGCGGCATAACGCACGGTGTTCCGCATGACGAATCTCCTTAAAAAGCTGTCAAGTTATTCACAGTGCCGCCCGTACCGGTTCGCCATCCACGGCCACAATGGTGCCCGAGAGTATCGGTATCAGGCGGCCTGCGGTTTGCAGCAGCAACGCACCCTCGGCGGAAAGGCCGTCCCCGCGACCGGTGATGGTTTGGCCATCCGCGCATATTGACACCAGACGGCCTTGCAAATAATCATGCAGGGATATCTGCTTGATCGCATCGTCCAATGTCGCCGACCGCGGCACCGCGGCCAGGCCCCGCCATATCGTCTGAATCTGGTCCAGCAACAGCCGGACAACGTCGGAAGTGTCATATATCCGTCGGGTGAAGGCGGCCAGACTGGTGGCAAAAGTGGCGATCCGCGGCGGAAAATCCGCTGTTTTGGTATTTAAATTCAGGCCAATTCCAATCACCACCGCCTTTTGCCTGCCCTGGGATATGCCTTCACTTAAAATCCCGGCCAGTTTTTTTCCGCCCAGCAAAATGTCGTTGGGCCAGCGAATTGTAATATCGCCTTCTGCCGCCCGGATGCCCGGTAACCGCAGTATCGTGCGAATCACGGCAACGCCCGCCAGCAGGGGGGTGGCATGCGATTCCAATTCCGGTGCGCCGGCAATGACCAGGCTTAAATACAGCCCGCCGGCGGGGCTTTCCCACGCCCGTGCGTACTGCCCCCGGCCCTGGGTTTGCCGCTGTGCGATATGCACGGAAAAATGGCTGCAAGGCGGTAAATCGGGGTTCGTGGATACGATATTCCGTGCTTCGTGCAGGGCCAGGTTTTGTGTGGAATCAACAGTATCGTAGCGATGAATCCGCCACGGAATCTCCGGAATAAGCGAAGGTGCGTCCATCCGTTTCACCGTTTGCGTTGGGCCGGGTTTCGGCCGGTCGCCAGTAAATTCCGCAGAAAATTGACATCATGCCGGGCGGTTTGGTGCCGGTGGGTGGTATGCCGTGGGTCCAGCAGAATAAGTCCCTGGAAGTCTGAATCGTGTAAAGACTGCAAAACAGCCGCTGGTTCCATTTGCCCTTCACCCAGCGGGCAGGCGGCAACCGAGCGACCCATACGCTGGGCATCGGAACATATCCAGATCGCGATCTTGCCGGAAATGGTTCCAACGGCCTGGGGCACGTCGTGGCCTGAAGCGATCAGCCGAAGTGAATCAATTCCGCCGCGCACACCAGGCGTGTTGGCGTGGGCCAGCAACCGGTTGATCGCCGTTACATTGCCGCCGCAGAGCGCCAGAATCGTTCCCCTGCGATCCGCCATTTCCGCCAGGACCGCCAGGGCGTGCAGGGTGTCGGGATGCCAGCCTTCGACTTGTTCCGTCAAGGGGTAGGAAGCGGGCGAAACGGGCCGGGGCGGTGGCTCGCCAATGTAAATGCTTACCAGCGGACAGCGAAAATCGTGAGCCAGCGCAATGGCCGATTCGCCCCGCTCCACCAGCCGATTTATTGATTGATCTGAAAAAAGGCCATCCGCTCCAGCGCCGGTTCGCAGGCAGTCAAGCGACAATTGCCTTGATTTAAGTGTATGCAGAAAATGTCGGCGGGCGGTTTGCCCCATATCCGGGCCGGAAAGAATCGGGTGGTCCGCTCCCATTGAAATGCCGGTTACCGCCAGCGAAGCGGCAAAATCAATTCCGGTGCGGATATCCGCATCCACGGCATCAATGGCTAAACTTGCCGGCACGGGCTGTGTGTCAGATGGTGGCGTTTGTTGAAGCATAATCGTCACGAAAATTTCCCAGGCCGCCGAACTCGCCCAATGGCACAGTGCGTGGCACGACCTGTTTCCTGATGACCATTATGCGCTCTGGTCCATTCTTTGCCAGCATATCCGCCCGGTTGAGAGTTTGGTGCCGCTCCGTTAGGCTTTACCTTCAGAGGGCCGACGGTTCGGCAACGGCGGATTATAAAAATGCGTCATGCGGAACGGGCCGTCCCGCGGACGCCGGGAACCGGTTTGAACCATGAAAAAAAATCGGCTGGAAGCGTTCTCGGATGGTGTTATCGCCATCATCATTACGATTATGGTTCTGGATTTGCGCATTCCGCACGAAACCAACGCCGGCGCTCTGGTGCCTGTGGCACCCGTCTTGTTTAATTATGCCCTTAGCTTTGTCTTTGTCGGCATTTATTGGAACAACCATCATCACCTTCTTCATGTGGCGCATGAAGTAAACGGGGCAATCATGTGGGCCAATCTGCATCTGCTTTTCTGGCTTTCGCTGATTCCGTTTGTCACCGGCTGGATGGGCGAAAATCATTTTGCGACTTTGCCTACCGCGGTCTATGGGGTTGTGATGATGCTGGCCGCGATTGCCTACACCATTCTGCAATGGGCCATTATCCGGTCGCAAGGCAAAGAATCGCTTCTGGCCGGCGCAATTGGACGAGATCGCAAAGGCAAATTTTCCATGGTGGCGTACATTGCGGCAATCGGCCTGGCGTTTGTCAGTTCCTGGATTTCAATCGCGCTTTACGTTCTGGTCGCCATCATCTGGCTTATTCCGGACAAGCGCATTGAAGGCGCGCTGCGCAGGCATCCGCAGACCGAATCCGAGTGACCCCAAATTGTCTCTCGGTGCGACTTAAGCCGGCACGCGAACTTGATAATCTTTCCGATGTGTGCATGATGCCTTTCATGAACCATCGCACTGCGGAAAGTCCGTTGGATGGTTGGGCGGGACTGCCGTCGGCGGCCGATGCCGCACAAGGAGATTTTGCATGATATCCAGTTTTCCGCCGCCCCTATTGTCATTGGCGGCCCTGCCCCAGCCGGCTTTGCACCTGACGCTTCTTCAGGCCATCCTTCTGGGGCTTTTACAGGGTTTTTCCGAACTCTTTCCAATCAGTTCCCTGGGACATATTATTCTGATCAAGGCACTCCTTCATTGGCATTTTAATTCCCAAAACAAAAATTTTCTTTCGTTTGTTGTGGCGCTGCACCTGGCCACGGCCGCGGCCCTGCTGCTTTATTTCTGGAAGGAATGGAAAAAGGTGATTCTGGCCTATCTGGGGAGTGCCAAACGCATGACCTTTGTTTACGACCGGGACAGCAAATTCGCGTGGCTGCTGGTTGCGGGCACGCTTGTGGTAGGGCTGGTGGGTCTGGTGTTTCAGAAAAAGTTTCGGCTGTTTTTTGACAATCCCCATTACCTCTGGCTGGTTGCCGTGTTTCTGATTCTCAACGGCGGAGTCATGCTGGCGGGGGATATTCTCAAGCGTAAGGCGGAGCGTCAGGCCAAGGATGCGCAACAGAAAAAGGCCGAAGAGCTTTCCTTTAAGGCTGCCACGCTGGTGGGGGCCAGCCAGACCCTGGCGCTGTTTCCCGGCATTTCCCGATCGGGCGTGGCGATTGTGGGCGGCATTCTGGCCGGCCTTAGTTATGAAGAAGCCTGCCGTTTTGCGTTTATGCTGGCGACCCCGGTTATCGCCGCCGCCGGATTGCTGAAACTTCCGGCGCTGTTCAAACCCGAAGCGCGGGATATTCTGCATCTGACGATTCCCGCGGCCCTTGCCGCCGGTATTACCGCGTATGTCAGCACGCGCTTCCTGATGAAATATTTTGAAACCCGGCGTCTGCTTCCGTTCGCCATCTATTGCGTGGCAGCCGGCGGTATTTCGCTGGTGATCCTGTATCACTGACCTGATAGCACATCTCCATAGATGGTCGCGTGCCCCGGAACAACGGAACAAGTCGGCATTGGCCAATTGGTTGCAACGGGCATCGGATTCTGGGCCGACATGGCCGGCCGCCGACGGCGGCGTTCCCGATTTAGCGGCAAGTTCCAGGTCCGCGTGAAGCTCCGTGGCGACTCCCATTGCAAAAAGCTTTCAGATATACTTCCGCCAGCCGGATGACGGGATCATAATAAAGGTTGGAAGCCGTGATGTGGACGACGCAGCAAATTCTGGCGCTGGCCCCGGATGAAAGTTCCGCCAGGGCGGGGCAGGCCCTTGCCGGACCGACCCAATGGTGCAGCGCCGCACGCGACGACCGCGTGCTGTGGGGGGAATGCCAGGGCAGTGGTACCAAGCCTTATCAGGTGCGGGTGGATCTATCCGAACCCGCGTTCAAATGCAGTTGTCCCAGCCGAAAGTTCCCGTGCAAGCATGCCCTTGGTTTGATGCTTATGCTGGCTTCGGCTGCAAGTCAGTCCGCATCCCGGCGTCCGCAATGGGTTGAGGAATGGATTGAGAGTCGGAACAAAAAGACACAAAAAAAGACGGAGGCGTCCGTCAGTGGTCCGGTGATTCCCGCGGACCCGGCAACGCAGCAGCGCCGCGCTGCGGAACGGATGTCCCGTGCGGCCGCTGCGGCGGTCGATCTGGTA
>JAJZEY010000072.1 GCA_021805585.1 Planctomycetota bacterium | reverse complement strand
CGGCAAATATGCGATTCAGGTGTTTCAGGATGCGATGCTGGCCCACCGGTGCGGTTACGTTGTCGGTCTGCCGGGATGTCCGCTGGAACAGTTATACGCCAATCGCCCCTGCCCGGACGTGCGGCTTAATACGCGTGTGGATGAAATATTATTTGAGCGAAACCGGGCCGTCGGTGTGAAACTGACCTCCGGCGATCAACTGACCGCGGATGCGGTGGTGCTGGCGGTAAACCATCACGCCGTCACTCGCTGGATCCCCGAATTTTTGCAGGCAATTGACGGACGTTTCGGCGGGCTGGAAAAGCTGGAAACTGTGCCCATTCTGGGCGTTCACCTGTGGTTTGACCGGCCGGTTATGCGCCGCGGTCATGCCGCACTTTTTGAAGGACCGCTGCAATGGCTGTTCCGCAAGGATGCCGACGGCCGGGTATTGCACGGCGTTATCAGTGCGGCGCGGGAATGGGCCACGACGCCCCATGCCCAGGCGATTGAACTGTTTGAAAAGCAGCTTGGCCGCCTTTTTTCCGCATCAGGAGCAAAACTGGTCCGCAGCCGGATAATAGTGGAAAAGCGCGCCACGTTTTCACCCCTGCCCGGTTCCGACGCCCTGCGGCCACTGCAAAGGCCGCCGACGGATGGCATTGCGGGGTTGTTTCTGGCCGGCGATTACACCAGAACCGACTGGCCGGCGACCATGGAAGGCGCGGTGCGCAGCGGGTATCTGGCCGCGGAGGCGGTCGTAAAAGCCCTTCAACCGGACGGTCCGGAGGCACAATTTCTGGTGCCGGACTTATCCCCCGAATGGCCCGCGCGGCTTCTGACCCGGAATTGAGCGGAAAATCAGCCGGGCCGCAAGCGGGACGCCGGTTTAAGCGCGCTGTGCGATGGGTTGCGATTGCCCACCGAAACCGGACGGACTTGCCACGAATGCCCCTGACCGGGAGAATACCGACTCGCGCATAAAGCGCAGGTCGGCGGCGCGCCGGCCTTGAAAGAGTCGATTCGCCGGACATGGATTTCCGGCCCATGCAGGCGGAAAATATTTTGATTCTGCTCAAAGCCCAAAATCTTGTGAAAACATATGGCGGCCGCACCGTCGTGGACCGTGTGTCGTTTGAAGTGGGGCACAAGGAGGTCATCGGTCTGCTGGGCCGCAACGGTGCGGGCAAAACGACCACCTTCCGGATGATTATCGGAATGGTCACGCCGGAAAGCGGGCAGGTGCTTTTTGATGGGCACGATATTACACATCTTCCAATGTACAAGCGATCGCGTCGCGGCATGGGATATCTTTCCCAGGAGCCTTCGGTTTTTCTGCGGCTTTCGGTACAGGATAATCTGCTGGCCATACTGGAATTCACACGCCGTCCGCGCAAGGAACGGCTTGCCGAAGCCGACCGGCTTATGGCACAGTTCGGCTTAAGCCACACCCGGAAACAGAAGGCTCATACCCTTTCCGGCGGAGAGCGACGCAAACTGGAGATCGCCCGGTCGCTGATCACCAATCCATCCCTGATTCTGCTGGATGAACCATTCAGCGGCGTAGACCCGATTGCCGTGGAAGACCTTCAACGGGAAATTCAACAACTGCGACAACAGATGGACAAGGCGATCCTGATTACGGACCACAACGTGCAACGCACGCTGGAAGTATGCGATCGGGCGCTGATTATTTCCGACGGCAAAGTGCTGGCGCAGGGCACGCCGCGGGAATTGATTAACAACGATCTGGTCCGCCAGACTTATCTGGGCCATTCCTTCAAAGGGAATGAATTCGGTTAAATTCCGGTCCTGCCGAGGCCGCAAGCTGTAAACCAGGACGCCATCCGACAAAACCCGCCGACGCCGGGCGACCGTCCCGATGGCCGTGTCCATTGCCGGGAAATTTTGGATGAAAGCACACCCCCCCCGCCGGGGTGTGGCCGGCAACTAGGTGGCGGCTTGTTGTGGAAGAAAACGTCACGTATCCTTGCGGGAATTGAATTTGGAGACGCGACGCGATGGCGGGTTACAATCCGGTAAGTATTGAAAAAAAATGGCAGACGCGATGGCTGCAAAGCGGGGCGTTTGCGGCGAAACCTGCGCCGGGAAAGCCGCCTTTTTATGTACTGGATATGTTCCCATATCCATCCGGCGAAGGATTGCACGTCGGCCATCCGGAAGGGTACACCGCAACGGATATTGTGGCCCGCTATAAACGCGCCTGCGGTTTTGCCGTCATGCACCCGATGGGATGGGATGCGTTTGGCCTGCCTGCGGAACAATACGCGATCAAAACCGATACCCATCCGGGGATTATTACACGGAAAAATATCGACCGCTTCCGAGCGCAACTCCAGGCCATCGGATTTTCCTACGACTGGGATCGCGAAGTGAATACCACCGATCCGCATTATTACCGCTGGACCCAATGGATATTCATTCAGTTATACAACACCTGGTTTGACGCAGCCCTGGACCGCGGCCGCCCGATCCGCGAGCTGGTTGCCGAATTCGCATCGGGCCACCGCGCGATACCTGCTGAATTTTCCACATCGGAAAAGCCGACCACCTGGAGCGATCTGACGGCCGGTCAGCGCCGAAAACTGCTTTCCCATTACCGCCTTGCCTACGAGCTTGAAGCGCCCGTGAACTGGTGTCCGGCCCTGGGCACCGTGCTGGCCAACGAGGAAGTCATTGACGGAAAAAGCGAAGTGGGCGGCTTTCCGGTTGAACGCCGACCGATGCGCCAATGGATGCTGCGAATTACGGCCTACGCCCAGCGGCTATTGGACGGTCTGGAAAAGCTGGAATGGTCGGAATCTCTTAAGCAGATGCAGCGGAACTGGATCGGACGGTCGGACGGCGCGCTGGTCAGTTTCGGGCTTGCCGGCCATAGCCAGGTCGTAACGGTATTTACCACGCGGCCGGACACGCTTTTTGGTGCCACTTATATGGTGCTGGCACCCGAGCATTGGCTGGCGTCTATAACCAGCGGGCAAACATTCATTCCGGACCATTGGCCAACCGAAACGCCGGCTTGCTGGAAATATAACTCCGCCGAAACACCGCGGCAGGCCGTACAGGCCTATCAGCAATGGACCCATACCCGTTCCGAGCGGCAGCGTCAGGAAGAAACCGACAAAACCGGCACATTTACCGGCATTTTCGCTATTAACCCTGTGAATGGCCGGAAGATTCCGATTTTCATTTCCGACTATGTTCTGATGGGTTATGGAAGCGGCGCGATCATGGCGGTACCGGGACATGACCGCCGCGATTTTGATTTTGCCGGCAAATTCCAGCTTCCGATTGAACAGGTTGTCGCCCCATCGCCGGGCGGTGCCGCGGACAAGCCCGTTGAACTTCCGCTGGAACAGGACGGCTGGGCAATAAATTCTCCATGGATTAACGGCCTGCCCACCGCTGAAGCCCGTGCGAAAATGATTGATTTTCTGGAATCGCGAGGCTTGGGCCGTCGGCAAGTTAATTTTAAAATTCGCGACTGGCTTTTTTCGCGCCAGCGCTATTGGGGCGAGCCATTTCCGATTGTGCATTTAACCGATGGCACCCATGTTCCGCTGGCGGAAAGCGAACTTCCGCTGGAATTGCCGAAATTAAACGATTTTAAACCCACCGGCACAATGGATCCGCCCCTTTCCAAGGCGGTTGCATGGAGGGATATTTCGGTGGTACTTGAATCAGCCGATCATGCGGAGGGTCTGAACGGAGCCGAACATGCCCGTCTGGCGCGGCCGGGCGAAACAGGTCTGCCGGGTCGCCGCGAAGTGAACACCATGCCGCAATGGGCCGGTTCGTGCTGGTACTATTTGCGGTACTTAGACCCGCAAAACGCGGACCGCTTTTGTGATCCGGAACTGGAAAAATTCTGGATGCACGGCCGGGGAATTGATCTATATATCGGCGGTGTGGAACATGCCGTCCTGCACCTGCTGTATTCCCGATTCTGGCATAAGGTTCTCTTTGACCTTGGGCACGTTTCCGCGGATGAACCCTTTCATCGGCTGGTGAATCAGGGGCTTATTCTGGGCGAGGCGGAATACACCGCTTTTGCCACAGAAGCGGGGCGAATGGTGCCACTTGCGGATGTGGACGCCAATTGGGACTCGCGCGTTGGCCCCGGTGGGAAAACGCAAATTATTTCCAAATCTCGCCAGACCGGCGAACTGCTGGTGGGCCGGCCCTGCCCGGCGGAGGAAATCGAAAAGCGCGGCGATAGTTTCGTGCTCAAGGCGGATTCGACCATTACGGTGGATGCCAGATCTTTTAAAATGAGTAAATCCCGTGGCAATGTGGTGAATCCGGATGATGTGATCCGTGACTATGGTGCCGATTCGCTGCGCTTGTTTGAAATGTTCATGGGGCCGCTGGAACAGGTTAAACCCTGGAGCACCACCGGCGTGGAAGGCGTTTACCGCTTTCTTCAGCGGGTGTGGCGGAATATCAACGGTGGCGACGAACCAAGCCGGGTGGTTTTTCCGGACGGTGCCGGCGGCTGGCAGCTTGGCCATGGACCTGCGGCCCGCCCTCTTGACGCGGCGCAAGCCGCTGTCGCCACAGCCGACGCCGAGTCGATTCTGCGTCCCATGCACCGGACCATTCGGAAAGTAACCGGAGATATTGAACGGCTGGCGTTTAACACCGCCATCAGCGGCATGATGGAATTCAATAATGCCCTGGCCAAACTGACCTGGATTCCGGATTTTGCCGCCGGGACATTGCTGCGGCTGCTTGAACCGTTTGCCCCCCACATTGCCGAAGAACTGTATGAGCAATTAACCGGATCGACCCAATCCATCATGACGGTCGCCTGGCCGCGGTGGAAAGAAGAGCTTTGCACGGATTCAGAGCTTGACCTGCCGGTGCAGATCAACGGCAAACTTTCCGGCCGCGTGAAAGTGCCCAATGGTTCAGATGCTGAAACAGTGGCCATCGCGGCCATGCGGGATGAAGCGATTGTGCAGAAACTGGCGGGCCGGGCGGTAAAAAAGAAGGTCTATATAAAAGATCGCATGTTGAACCTGGTGGTCTGAAAATTGTTGTCCGGACCGATGCGAGCGCAGTGGTGCACGATGGAACAGTGGTACAAACGCATCATAAGCGGCGAGGCCGCGGGACTGGTTCCCGCACTGATCCGTTACGTGCTGTCCGCGGTGGCTCTGTTTTATGGACTGGCCGTGCGCCTGCGAAACATGGCGTATGATGCGGGCTGGAAAAAAGTTGTCAAACTTCCTGTGCCGGTTATTTCCGTCGGGAACCTGACCACCGGCGGTACCGGAAAAACACCCACAGTCATCATGATTGTCCAGGACCTGGTCAAACTTGGCCGCAAGCCCGCGGTGCTGACGCGCGGCTACAAGGCATCCCAAAATGGGGTATCCGATGAAGTTCTGGTAATTCAGGAAGAATGCCCCGGCGTGCCGGTAATCATAAACCAGGATCGCGTCGCCGGCGGTCGGCAGGCGATTGAAAAATTTAGCGCCGATGTTCTGGTTCTGGACGATGGGTATCAGCATCGGCGGCTGGCCCGCGACCTGAATCTGTTGCTGGTGGATGCCACAAGTCCGATGGGCATTCCCGGATTGCTTCCCGCCGGGTCATGGCGCGAACCGCCAAGCGGAATGCGCCGGGCCGACGCAATTATGCTTACGCGATGCGAACAGGTGACACCCCAACTCGCGGATATGGCGGCCGGACTGCTGACGGAATGGCGCAGTCCGCGCGTCATTTTTCAACAGCATACGCGCGTGGTCGGGCTGTTTGACGCCCAGGGACAGCGGGTCAGTCCGATTCCCGGACGGGTGCTGGCCTTTGCCGGAATTGCCAATCCGGAAGGCTTTGTGCGTACCCTTGAATCAATACATATGACTGTCGCCAGCGGATGCTGGTATGGGGACCATCATCACTATGACGTCAAGCGCGATACCGCCCGACTTAATGAAATTGGACAATCCTGCAATGTGGCGGCACTCGTGACCACATTAAAGGATTGGGTGAAACTTCGCGGAGCCGAATCCATACTGCCGATTTATCACGTTCGCATCGCAAGCCAAGTCGCCGGTCCGGAGGCCGCAAACTGGATGGAAAAATTAATTGACACAATGAAGTGACTTTTTTGATAAAAGCGATTATTATATTCTCTCATACAATTGGACCGGTTCCGGTTGATAAAACAAAAACTTGAGTTTTCAAATGCATCATCCGCCACATGAACTGCGAACAATGCTGGAAGGTTTCGACCAGCCACGAATTCTGGTTGTGGGCGATCTGATTCTGGATCAGTACATTTATGGTGACGCCGAACGCCTTTCACCCGAAGCACCGGTTCCAGTGGTGCGCGAGCGTTATCGGGAACAGAGGGTGGGCGGCGCGGGAAATGTCGCGCTGTTTCTTGCCGCGCTGGGAGCCAAGCCGACCGTGGTGGGGATTTGCGGAAATGATGACAACGGCAGACGGCTGGGCGAATTGCTGGTCAAGGCGGGCGTTTCCATTACCGGACTTCTGACGGCTCCGAACCGCCCCACCAGCAGCAAGACCCGTGTGGTGGGTCTGGCCCAACATCGGCATCAGCAGCAGATGCTGCGGCTGGACCATGAACTGACCGAACCGATCAGCGAAAATGTGCAGTCCCGCCTGCTGGAAATAATTGATGCGGAGCTTTCACAACACGCTATTGTGTGCGTAGAAGATTATAACAAAGGGTTGTTTGCCGGCGATTTTTGCGGATTGATTATTGATATGGCCCGCCAACGCGGTCTGGAAGTCCTGGTGGACCCGGCGGCCATCACCGATTACCGGCGCTACCGGCAGGCGACGGCAATAACTCCCAACCGCGCGGAAGCACAGTTGGCCGCCGGGCGGCCCATGCGGAATTCCGCCGACGCCCCGGCGGTAGCCAGTCGGCTAATCGCACAGCTTAGCTTGGACGTTTGTATTTTAACATTGGATCGCGACGGCATGTTTCTGCAGCAGGGGACGGAACCGGGACAATTGCACGTTACCAGGCCCCGCACCGTGTACGATGTAACCGGTGCCGGCGACATGGTTTTGGCCATGCTGGCACTGGCGCGGGCCCACAAAGTTTTATGGAGTGCGGCGGTCGATTTGGGAAATATCGCCGGCGGCCTGGAGGTGGAACGCTTTGGTTGTGTTCCGCTGGCCCGGCGGGAAGTGATTGCGGAACTCCACCGTCTGGAAGGCGGCGGTGATACAAAAATTCGGACTGTGGCGCAACTGATTATAGAGCTTAAATCCCGCAAACAGGCCGGCGAACGCATCTGCTTTACCAATGGCGTGTTTGATATTCTTCATGCGGGACATGTGCAATATTTGAAATTCGCCCGGGCCCAGGCGGACATTCTGGTGGTTGGCGTTAATTCCGATGCTTCGGTCCGCAGACTTAAAGGGCATTCGCGGCCGGTGAACCCATTGGAAGACCGGCTATCGGTATTGTCCGCACTTGAATCGGTCAGCTATCTGGTCGCGTTTGATGCCGATACGCCGCTGGAATTGATTCAATTGATTTCCCCGGATGTGCTGGTTAAAGGGAGCGACTATGCCGATAAGACTGTAGTAGGTCGCGAATGGGTGGAATCCGCCGGCGGCCGTGTCACGCTTGCGCCGTTTCTTCCGGGGCGATCCACCACACAGGTCATTGAAAAGGTTGCGGAGAAGTGAAGAACGTGTCAGACTGTCGAAACAGGATGTGAACCGATTGAAAGCCGGGGCTTGATCGGTCGCTTTCCCGTAACGGATGGATAGCCACCATGGCAGAACGGGCAATTTTTCTGGATCGGGACAATACCATCATCGCCAATGATGGTTACCTGGGGGACCCGTCGAAAGTCAAGTTGCTTCCCGGCGCGGCAGCGGCGATAGCCTCCTTGCGCAGGCTGGACTACCGGATTATTGTGGTCAGCAATCAGAGCGGTGTCGCCCGCGGAATGTTTGATGAAGCGGCGGTGGAAGCCGTCAACGCGGAAATGGTCCGTCAACTTCGCGAGCAGGCCGGTGCGCATATTGATGCCAGCTATTACTGTCCCTTCCATCCGGACGCCACGGTTCCCGAATACCGCATTGACCATGATTGGCGAAAGCCGAAACCGGGCATGTTAAAAGCCGCCGCCGAAACGTTCGGTCTGGACCTTTCCCGCTGTTGGATGATTGGCGATATGCCACGGGATATTGCGGCCGGTACCGCCGTCGGCTGCCGCACTATACTGCTAAGTGATCCGGAATCGCCGCCGCAGCCGCAGGAAAGCGCACCGGCGGTTACGCCCGGATTTGTTGTGCGCACACTGGCCGACGCGGCGCGTATTGTGCTCCGCGAGGGAAATGTGACTTCAAAGGCGTTGCCCGCCATCAGTTCGGATGGCACGCCGGCCGCTACTTTGGCTCAAATAGCCGTTCCGGCGGGAAATGCCGATCCCGGCGCGCTGGCGGACGCTGTGGCAGCGCGGATATTCGCGGCCACTCCCCGGCAGGAAACGATCAAACCTTTGCTTGAGGAAATGCTTCAGCAGCTTCGTCATCTGAATCGACACAATAATATGACGGATTTTTCGTTATCCTTATTGCTGGCTACCGTTTGCCAGATGGTTGTCCTGGCGTTTCTGGCGGTGGGTGCATGGGACGCCTTTCAGGCGGCGGGAATCGCCGCGGCAAACGGCGGCGATTCGTGGTGGTATTTTCGTGTCGGAGAGCAGCTTAAATCACTCGAATGGTTTCTTGCTGCTATTGTTGTGCAGGGAATTGTTATCGCCTTTCATCTGCATAAGCGAAATACCTAGGCGATGATGACAATTGTTTTTCAGGAGTAGCTGCGTATGCGTCCTGTTATTGGTATATCCATGGATCACGGTCCCCTGACCGTAACTCCGCTTCACTATGACCTTTCCAACCTTTATCCGGCGGCAATTGAAAAGGCCGGCGGCCTGCCGCTGCTTCTGCCCTATACGCCTGATGCGGCATTGCGCACGGAAATGCTTTCGCACCTGCACGGTCTGCTGATTCCCGGTGGCGACGATATTGACCCATCTGTTTACGGGCAACCGCCGCATCCGACGACCATAAAAATGGACGCCGCCCGCCAGGCGTTTGAACTGGCCATGCTTGC
>JAJZEY010000178.1 GCA_021805585.1 Planctomycetota bacterium | reverse complement strand
AGAGCGGGGCTATACCTCCGGTTGCGGGCATAATAATTTTGCGTTTCCGGATTAAAGCGATAGTCACAAAAGGTAATACGCACCGGCAGGCGTTCTCCGTGGCCTCTGTGGCTTGGTCGTTTTATAAGCATTCCTGACCATTTAACTGTCCAGTCAGAACACAAGCTACCACGCCGCGTTACCAAGCCAGGGACCGGGCATACCCATTTGCTAGACGCCACTTATATCCATTCACCAACCGCAATACAAGAAAACCGAACAGGTGATCTTTCGCGTCTTTTTAAATTTCAAATCTGAAATTTCAAATCCACACGCTCTCCCGCAAAATGCAAAATGCCAGATGCCCCACTCATGGGCACGCTGTCCACGCTACAAAACGTCCCCGCCTCCTTGCTCCCCTGCATCCTCCGACTTGAGTTTTACTGCCTATTCGCCAGATACAGGCCGTTTTTATCAGGGATGTCGCCAAATCACCACCGACGGGTAGGTTGAGGCGAGTGAATGACCGGTTTGAGGATCATCTTGGTCATACCTTCCGGGAACCCACTTGTTCCGCAGCCTCCTGTATCAACACATCAATCGTGGCATAGGAAGTCATCATAACGCCCCAGAAAATCACTACGGGTATCCAGCCCACCGCAAATCCGATGGCAGCCATTCTCTCCAAGGGACAAAGTAAAAAAAGGGCCATCGCGAGGCCAATTTGGATAATCCATCCCAAGGTTCCCCAAATCATCCATCCTGGACAGCGGACACGAACAGTCTCTCCCCTCATCCATGATCCAAATAGAGGTTTGCATCTATATTCATTCTGAAATTGTTTACCAAATCGCCTGTCGGGCACGCCAAAATACGTTAATTTTGCAGCGACGAAGGCTGAAAATGCCGCAATTAATCCGATCACATCAATCCCTATTTCAATCGGCAAATATCCCAGGTATCCAAGCGTCAATCCGATTACAGCCAGAATAATTGCCGCTATGATTCCTATCAGGCCCAACCGGAATCCATCTCGTGCCGCGTTCCATTCATTTAGCTGCGATTTATTAAGCGTGGAAACACAGAAATTTGTACCGCCTTGAAATGTTCCGCCGGGATAAATTGGGAAATGTAAAACCATAATATTACTTTCACCCGGAATTATCGAGAATTAATCCAGACGATCAAACACCTATCCGCCGTTAAAAACATTTAAAACGCGACCGTGACGATCGGCCTAATCCATTCAAATGCCGGATCGCAAGGTTACCAGAACCGGTCGGCTTGCCCCTCTGGAATGAAATTATTCGGAACATAGCCCGAGGGGAACGGTTGATTAGGATTCGCCGGACATTCCTGTTTCGTGCAGGGGCATTTGTGTTTTATATCAGGATGACCCAACGGTACGATTTCATCGAGGCCCAAGGAAGCTCCTATCTTTATTCCGATGCCCCCCCCTGGACGCCCGAGCCCGATCCTCCAACACCAACTACGCCGGTCCCGTTAACGCCGACTATTGGCAACCCGACGTCGGCCGACACCGTCAGGTCGATTCCGGAGATGCCTTCTTTTATAAAATCGCTCAAACAGCCTGAAAATATGCCCCCATTCGCGAACGCGATACCAATATTTGCGCCCAGCCTTTGGCTTATTGCCAAGAACTGAGCGCTGTTACCACAATCATAAGTCGCATAGCCAAAGCTCATACTTCCTCCCAAACCAGCGGTGATATCAACTGTCGCGTAAATCAGAGCGTAAACTATTGTTCCCCCGGGATCTGAATTTCCAGTCGGCTCGCCCTCCACATACCCATACAAATTTATTCCGCTTGCATACCCTATCGGATCGCGTTGAATCCAGCGGCCAAGAACCGGGCTATATGTCCGATTCCGGACGTAATAAAGCTGCGTTTCGGCATCGAAGCGATAGCCGCAATAAATGATTTCGTTGGCACCATAAACTGATTGCACATCGTCATCGGTAAACCACAGGCCATCCGGGCCGGGGCCGGTAAAGATGAGAGTATTCCCATACGCATCCGCGCTTCGCTTAAATATCAATGGACGATGATCAATGAACCGAAAACGATTTTCACCACAACGGCACAAAGACACAAAGCTGTTGGGAACGGATTGTCGATTGTTGAACTTCACGCAGGAGTTAGGGGAGGAAATGGAGGTATCGCGGCGACGGGGGGATGCGACGTCAATAATCCGGCGGGCCAGGGAGGTTTCAGATCGCGCGGCCACGCTGCCACAACGGCGACGTCTTCGTGCCTTCGCGACTTTGTGGTGAAAATATTCATCCAGTGCAACCAAGATAATTGCTCCGCGTGCAAGTGAATTGCTGGTATTCTACCCTTGATTGAGTAAACACTGCAAATCGCCCGCCGCCGGTGCGCCTTTGCCCACAAAATTTGACAATCGCGCCTATGAGCCGCGCGATACGCTGCCAGGACTCTTCCTGTTGTGAGCTTATCTCCCCAAGATACAGAGCCTGCCTTTGAACCGAACCGCCATCGGCCAGACGACGATTCTCCACCACGTTGTAATACGTGTGTAATTTCCCATTCTTCCGATGTTTATTGGCGCGAATGAACATGGCTGTAAGTATCGCACATGTTATTCAGGTAAAACAAGCGACTATGCGAAGTAGGTCTCCACCACAACGGTTTTGAAAATAAACTCGCAAAAACCAACCAAAATTGATGAAAACTCAATCAAACCAGTAATCAACTCATGTATATGTATCAAATTGGCACAAAAATGCGAGGGTCGGGTTAATGTTATTATCGGGCGGATAGCGTGCCAGGCTCCAATTTTATGCCATATTTTCTTATGGAAATTTATTTGCTTTTTATCGGGGGGCAATATACTTTAGTTTGTGCGCAAGCCCGCAGAGGGCTTGGCGGGCTAAAAAAACCGTGAACGGTTACCTTTCCTTTTTGCCGACAGATACGCTGTTTCATCGACCTCTCTATAAGGATTTGCAATATGCATGCTGGCACAACAGGTTTCGCGCACCACCCGAAGTCCATCGCACCAACCAAGAGCTTTCCTTCTGTCTGCAACGGCCGCCTGAATTCGCGCCGTGAAAACCCTCTGGTCGCAACTGCACGGTATCTGACACCCGGGGCAATAGTGATCCTCCTGTCTTGCGGAGCGCATCGTGTCATTGCGGCTGCTCCCGCCGGTTCCGTCAGCGCGTCACCGAAACGCTGGGAATCACATACCAGATTTGCAGAGCACCGTCTGAATTGGCTACGGGCTGTTACCATCGGGGAGTTCCACAAACTCAATCCACATTCCACTCCGGCCAATAAAACCGCGCTGCGGGCGCTCAGGTTGTTCTGCCGGTGGGAAGCGGTTCCATCGTTTGATTATCGACCGGTGTTGCGTGGCCGCGGCTCCAGCCAGATCGGCGTGCAAACCGTGTATGAAGCATGGCGGGCATGGAAGGCCGGTTGTCGCGACCCGCTGATTCGAATGATTATTGATCGCTCGCCGTTTCCTGGCCGGCGGCTTCCGATCGGCGAAAATGTGCAGGCGGATATTCACAATTTTATAGTCAGCGCCTATGCTCCCGCGTTAAAGCTTGACCTGGTGACCGCCGCTTTAAGCAGTTACCGCTCGCAATCCAATAGCGTCATGACCCAGAAATACGCCCACGAGTGTCTCACCTTATTGGCGGCGGCCATGCGGGAGAAAAATGCGCCGGTCAGCCTCATATTTGGTCAAGGCTACTTTGTCATCGGCTCTCTGGCCCACCCGCCGTCGAGTCCCGCCGCTTGGAAACCCGCCATCGCGCTGTTTCATCAGATAGTCCGGCCGGCGGCAAACACGACCAATGCCAAATATATTTACCATACCCTTGATGGAACTGAACTGACCAACTGGGGCTGGCATGCCCGTGGCGTACGCTATGCCGCCAACGTAACAAATAACGGCTGGAAAAAATTTGAATCAAGGCTGCGTGCCGCACGTGTCGCACTGCGCCGCGCTTATGCCTTGCGACCCGATCAACCCGAGGCACCTGCCGAACTGATGGTGATGGACCTGGGGCTGGGCCATCCCAATCGGATCAGGAAATGGTTCAGGATTGTCCGCAAAGTCGACCCCGATAATTTCGATGCTTATTGGATCATGCTTGATGCTGATCGCCGACGGTGGTATGGCAGCACAGAAACCATGTTTCAATTTGCCCGCCAGTGTCTTAAGCAGGGCCATTGGCATTCGCGAATACCATTCATCGGCCTCAAAGCACTGGAATATGTGTGGCATCCCAGCTACACGGCCATGAACTATTTTGCCCCGAATCTGGCATTTATTTTGTACGGCAACTCCTTCTGGCGGAGGCCCGATGTCCGATCTCTGGCCAGCCGAATCCTGCTTGGATATATCCGGCACTGTCCGCGTTCGGAATGGAACAGCCGGACATTTATTTTGTGGAATATCTGGATGGACAACTGGCCCGAACTATACAAGCGGCTGGAATTCCTTAAACCGCTTACAACCCGGCACGGTGCCAGGGATATTGCCGTCTGCCGGTTATATTACTCCCATATTACATCCACGAGTTATTACATGCCTGCGGGCCAATGGGGAGCCGTGATGCGCCACTGGATGCTTTTTGACACACCCGTGGTGTTCCGCGACATCCGCCGTGAGGCACGCTACAGGTCGCACGATGGAAAGAATTTTGTCCCATTCCATATTGCGCTGGAAAATCGCTTTGACGCCAGAAAAAAATGGGCCATTCGAATGACCGCCGCGGCCATGGAAAAAGTCGGCGGCCCCGCTGTGGCCTCGCAGACCGCGCTTGAATCAATGATATACGAATCGATGGTTCTGATGGGAAAAGCCTTCCATTACGACGGCCAGCGCGACGCAATGCTTAAGTTTGCCCGCAAAGCGGCTCGCAACAAAATCGACAACCCGGTGCTGGACTATTTCGCAGTTGTCAATCGCATGTATATTCACGGCAAAACGCCCAAAATCGTCAAAGCGGCGAAAGCCGCCGCCCGGTCAATCATTGACTCTAAAGCTCCGTTCGACGACCGGTTCATGGCAGCCACCACACTGCTCGCACTCCGGGCGACCCCGGCCCAGTCGCCAACTGCCGGTCGGGTGCGCGACACCGCGGTTTTTGACCATCTTCTGGCGGAAAATCGTACCCCTGTCACCTTGCGCTATCATCTTGCCCGCGCCTATATCCTGGCTATGCCCCGGCCACGAAGGACGAATTTTGTCAACACCGCGCTGCGCCGCCTGGAACATCCGGGCAATCCGCAACTATCTAACCAACTTCGCCACATTATGGTCGGATGGCTGCTGGTACAGCGGGCCCGCATAGCAGCTCGCGGATTTAATACCCAACGCATTCACGCCATGCACCCCGCAGAGGCCAGTCGTTACCTTCAGATGCTGTCGCTGGCGAAACAGAATTTCCATGCGGCTTGGAAAATGAATCCTGATAGTGCGCCGGCGCTTAATGGCTTGATAACGGCTCAATTTCTACGGCGGGTGCGAACCCGTGGTGACGAACATTTCTGGCCAAAGGACAGCAAGTGGCTTATTCGCGCCGTGCATTCTGAAGATTTTCACGCCATGGCAATATGCGTTCATTTTCTGGCCATGACGGTCGGCGCCTTCGACGGAAAAGATATGTGGTACCGCCATGAAGACATTGTCGAATTGATGTACTACCTGCCGTTTGGGCGCGCCATCGACAGTCCTCGCGTGCGTACCGAACTTGCCATGGCCGCGCGACTGCTTGCCTATCCCCTGGCTAACGCGGCGGCCGTGCAGGTAAAAAAACGCACGCTTTTGCAGATGATCCATTTCTGGCACAGGATTCAGCCCGCTGCGCAGGCCTATCTCTTGCAACATCCGCGGGATTACCGAACCGCCAGCCGCCTGTCGCTTGTCGCCGGCCTGACCGGCCATTGGAAAGTGGCCTTCGCCGAACTTGGCGCAATCGGAAATCATGTACGGGTAAACATCTTTGGCGGCCGCCGGAAATTCCTGGCCTTCTTCAAAATGTCCCGGCAAGAAAGGTGAATCCCACCTACCCTCGGCCAGTGCCTGGCCCGGCGGCCCGTGCCATCTAACACCGCGCGCTGACATTGAAGCAACCAATGCATCGCGAACTTCCGCCCAACAGCCGTTTGCTAAATCGGCCGTGCGGAAAATCAATAATCCATAACTGGCCATGGCTGCCACTCGGCACAAGGCTGATCGAGCCGTCCGCACCCGGCTGCGCCCAAATGGTCATCTGATTGACGCAGTCATAGGCGGCAAGGGCCTGGAATGCCCCCACATTAGTCTCATCGGCTAGCCGATCGCCTAACCCAACCTTTGCACTTTGGCCACAAAAACGGCTCTGGCGTGCATTCAGGGACAAAAGTCTCCACCACAACGGTTTTGAAAATAAACTCGCAAAAACCAACCAAAATTGATGACAAATCAATAAAAATAGCGATAAACTCATGCAGATTTATAATTTTCACAAAAAAAGTGCGAAGGTCGGGTTAAATGCAAAATGCCAACTGCGTACTGGTACTTGCGGTCTGCTTCATGCTACGTCCATGGGCAGGATGCCCATGCTACGTGCCCACTGTGGCTCGGCGTCGGATTTAACTGCGGGGGTAGAAATAGCGACTGCCATTGGAATCTTTGCCTCAACGTGATCTATGGCAAGCCTGCTGGAAATCCACGTTTAAACCGCCGCCTGAAAATTTGGCGGCCACTAAAGACAACGCCAAAGCCGAGCCGGCTCACGTGCGTCACGCCCGCACAATTTTTCCCCGGCCCGCCTTCACGCCTCCAGTGGCGTTGCGCGTATCGACTATCAGCCGGGCATGGCGCACAATGAATTTGTAATCATAAACCGAATGATCCGTGGCAATCAGGACAAGGTCATAGCGACGCAGGTTGGCCGGCGTCAGCGGGACGGATTTCATGCCCAGGTCATGCTGACGCTGGCGATGCGTGGCGGGAATGAACGGATCGTTGTAGTCCACCCTGGCACCGCGATGGCGAAGCTGTTCAATCAGCACCACCGAAGGCGATTCCCGCAAATCGTCCACATCTTTCTTATAGGCCAGCCCCAGCACCAGAATGCGCGACCCGCGAATGGATTGACATTGGGCGTTCAGAGCTTCGGCCACTTTGCCGATCACATAATATGGCATGGCCACATTCAGCTCACCCGCCAATTCAATGAATCGCGCGGTGGTGTCATACTGTTTGGCCTTCCAGCTTAAATAAAACGGATCAATCGGTATGCAATGCCCGCCCAGGCCCGGACCGGGATAAAACGGCTGAAAGCCGAAGGGTTTGGTTTTGGCGGCGGCGATTACCTGCCAGACGTCAATACCCATGCGGTCGAAGATAATTTTCATTTCGTTGATCATGGCTATGTTGATGCATCGATAGCAGTTTTCCAGAATTTTGGACGCCTCGGCCACTTCGCAGCTTGGCACGGGCACAACCGTTTTAATTGCGACCCGATATAAATCGCAGGCCGCGTTACCCGAGGCCGCATCCAATCCGCCCACAACCTTGGGAATATCCGCGGTCTGAAAGTCTTTGCGGCCCGGATCCTCACGTTCCGGCGAATAAGCCAGAAGAAAATCGCGACCAGCCTTCAGACCACCGGCCGCCAGACGCGGCAGCACCACTTCGCGTGTGGTACCCGGATAGGTGGTGGATTCCAGAACGATCAACTGCCCGCGCCGCAGGTGACGGGCGATATCATCGGCGGTGCCGGCCACATATTGCATGTCCGGCTCACGATTTGTTGTCAGCGGTGTTGGAACGCAGATGATCAGAGCGTCACAATCCGCCATGCGGGCAAGGTCGGTGGTGGCGGTGAAGACGCGCCGCTTTATCAGGTCGGCGATAAGGCGGGCGGGAATGTGGCGAATATAGCTTTGCCCGGCCATCAGACGGCGCACTTTGCCCGCGTCCACATCAAAGCCGATCGCCTTTAAGCCACCATCGCAGAAGGCTTTTACCAGTGGCAACCCGACGTAACCCAGGCCGATCACGCCAATAACGGCTTTGCGGCTCGCGAGGCGCTGGCGAAAGTCGGAAAGAATCGTATTTTTCATTGGAACAGATGTCCTGCAAATTTATCGTTGTCTTACGGGTGATGCAAGGGGCCGCGGCTAGCCGCCGACCTTCGACTTTGTGGGCACCGACTTAACCGAATGATGCGTCATGGTTGGCGATGGGCGGCCGACGTTCGCCGACTCACCAACCCGATGGTCGCCCAGGTACAACAGACCGAAAAGCACCAGCAGTCCGACCACAACTTCCAGCGGAAAATTCATTTCCATGGCTTAGAACCTCAATTAAATGCAGTTGGCATACCGGCATTTGTCGGAAATGCGTCAGTCGCCCGAAACATACTTAGCGCGGTCGCGACCGCTGAAACCGCCAGCAGAAGATCAGCATGGGAACACCGATGCAGAGCATGGCGTCGGCTATGTTAAAAACCCATGGCCAGTAGTGCAGCAGAATAAAATCCCGCACGCCGCCATGGTTAAATACCCGATCGTACATATTTCCCATGGCACCGGCCAGAATAAGACCAAGGGCGATGTGGGTGGGCCACTGCCAGCGGTAACTGCTCATGAACACATACACCACAAACGCAATGGCCACCACGCTCATCAGAATAAAAAGGAGTGCCAGCCCCTGCCCAAGGCCAAAAACAGCTCCGTTGTTCAAGGTGGTTTGGAACATCAGCACATCGGGGATTACCACCATATGATGGGTTTGAGCCTGCGGGCCAAGTTCACGGAATGCGATGGCCTTGGTGGTAAGGTCCGTCGCTACGCCCACCGCCACGACCCCAAGAAATCGCAACCATGCCAGAACCGACTGTGCGGCAAGCGGGCCTGTGCGGCTGCCGGCGTCCGAATCGGACGCGGAAGCTGTTTCATTAATCGGACCGGTTCCAGGCATAATGTCATCCATTAATCACCGATTTAACAGTGGGGCCGTCTTTATCGGGACCCCATCACATAAGGAACGCGGCCCGCCCGCCGCTGACCGGAATATGATTGTAATGCCCAAAGCCATACCCGCAAAGGGGCGAAATGTGCGCCGAAGCGCCGGGACAGGTTCCCCATATATATTGTCTTATTGGCGTATCGGGACGCGGATTAACGCGGAGGC
>JAJZEY010000009.1 GCA_021805585.1 Planctomycetota bacterium | reverse complement strand
TGTCGCCCGGCCGGGGCGGAAATTTTACCCCGGGCCGGGCCGGAACGGACTTAAAACAATGTTCGCCAACGGAGCTTGTGAAACATGAAATCCCATGGCATTAAACCAATGCAGGACATGCACATCAATGTTACGCCGTTGATTGATATTGTCATGTGCCTGATTATCTTCTTCCTGCTGGTCGGGCATATTGCCAAGCAGGCGTCGATCAAGGGTGTAAAAATTCCGGTCGCGCACAACGGCAAGGCGTTAAGCAACCGCAGCAATGAACTGATCCTGAATGTGGTGCCGCGCCAGAGCAGCATCGCCGGCGTGCAACGGAGGCCGAGGATATGGGTATGGGGGCAGGAAGTTCCGCAGGCGAATCTGGGAGAAACATTGCGGGCTCTCAAGCGGAAAAATCCGAATCTGCGTCTGGTGCTGCGTGCGGACCAGAGTATTCATTACCGGTATATAGCGCCGATTCTGACGGATTGTGCCGCCGCCGGTATTGACAGCATTCACTTTATGGCCCGCCGGCCGTAAAGCCGCGCGGGAGGCCGCCGATTGGTCAACGTTTGAAAGGTTCACACCATGTCATCCGCCCCTGGTTCCAAACGCAACAAGCTTGTGCCGATGGCGGCGCATGTAGGACCAAACATGACACCCATGGTCGATGTGGTCATGGTCATCCTTATATTTTTCATGCTGGGCAGTTCGTTTGCCAGCCGCAACTGGTATCTGACCAACAACACCCCGGCCATTAAGGGTGGTTTGTCCAATATTAAAACCCACGCCATGCCGGCCACACGCATTGATATACGTCTTCAAATGCGCGGCACGCGCGCCATGGTCATGATCGGCGTATTTCAGACTGAAGACCTGAAAGGCCAGCTTTACCGCTTCCTGGTGAAGAAGAAAAAATTGTTCGGAAAAAAGGTCAAGGTGATTCTGACGCCGGACAACAACGTCCCCTATCAGGATGTTATTACGGTATACGCCAACTGCATCAAGGCGCAGTATCATCAGGTGGCTTTCGGTTACCCAAGGGAATAATCACCCAAGTCGCCCCGGCACCCACGTCCCAATTACAATTTCATGGGGCGATGGATGCGGGTGGGCATTTCCGCCACGCTGAATTCATTGGCCCAATCACGCTCAGGAGACAGGATGCCTT
The DNA here is from genome assembly GCA_021805585.1 of Planctomycetota bacterium. The sequence goes on along the minus strand of JAJZEY010000009.1, from coordinate 8,012 downwards.
CCAATATACGCAATTCAATGAAGCGCCCGGCATACGCGGGGGCGAATGTTTTTATCCAGACCGTTATGCCAACGGCCCGTCAACGGCCGGTCCGCTGCGGGCTGGGACTTGCGGCGACTATTGCGATATGTGCGGCGGCCTTGAGCCTGGCGGGACCGGGCGTTACCTCGGCCGCCTCTCCTGTGGTTGCCGGCAAAGCCGCCGCCGCGGCACCGGTACTTTCCCTGATGGCACAAAAGGCAGTTGTCCGTCAGACGCAATTGGCGCAAAGTCTGATTGATGCGCACAATATTGCGGGTCTTGAGGCGGCTCTGAAATCCGCCGGTGATGCGCACGCCAAAGCACTTTTTTCCACGGCGTTAATCGCCGTGCGGTGGCCGGCGATTGCCGACAATCCAACGCTGCGTCAGAAGGATGGTGCCGATTACATTCGCAATCTGCGAGCTTATGTGCAATACGCCGGTCCGAGCATTTATCCGCTTTGGGCGCTGCATCAGGCCAAGTTTATTCTGGCCAATCTGACCACCAGTCCGGTCAATCGAATTGAATACTGGTCCGCATTGCCGCAGGATCGTGCGGAGCTTAAACCGGCGGCCGGCGCGGCTCTGCAATTGCTGCATCTGGCCGATGCGCATCTGAAGGCCGATCTTGTCCGGCTGAACAATCAGTCGACTTTTTCCAAGGCGGACAAGGCTTATTACATGCAGGCCCTTAACGGGCAGACGCAGGCGGCCTATTACCGCTGCTTCGCATCTTATTTTTACGGCCTGTCCCTGCCCCACAACGCGGCCGGTCGCGAGGCCTATTTTCTGGCGGCGGTTAAAGGCTTGAAGCAATGGGCCTCCGGGCCGGCATCCAACGGCGTGAAATATCCGGCCTTGTTGCTAAGCGGCAAGGCGAATGTGCGGGCCGGGCTAAATACCAATGGCGAATCGGAACTGGTTAAAGCGCAAAGTCCCGATGCGCCCCTGTACATCCAATATGCGGCGCGCTACCAGCAGGTTGTGGCGCTGCTTGACGCGGGGCAATATAAACAGGCGCGGGAAATGCTTGCGTCATTCCGCGGTTGGGTGAAAGCCAATCCGAAAGCCAACACTCCCAGTCCGATCTTGGGCGCACAATTGCTGGCGTATCGCATCGCGGCGGCAAAAGCCCGCGGTCTGAGCGATCCGCAAGCGCGCAATGCCGGTCTTCTGGCGGCCAGCGGAATTCTGATGCGCGTTGTCGCGACGGCACCACAATATCAGGGACTTATTTTCTCGCACCTTGCGGCACGGATTCCCGCCAATCCCAAGGTCAGTAACCTCACACCGGTGCAAGCACTGGCGTTTGCCTGGACCAAGGCACAAAGCGGCACCTCGGCCAATGCGAAACTGGCGCTTAGCGCGGCCAAATCGGTACTGACGCGCAAAGGCATAAGCACGCCGATCGCCGCGGAGGCTTCGCTGATAGCCGGCATCAGTTATGGCCGCCTTGGCCGACTGGAACAGGCCGCCCGAATGAATCTGCGTTTTGTTAAACTGGTACCCACGGATAAACGGGCCCAGTCCGCGGTGAATCTTGCCCTTTCCCAGCTTCAGCAGTTAAACCAGGCGGCGGATGTTTCCAGCCAGGTGTCCACCCTCACCCAGCAGGCCTTGAAGCTGGCATATGTGAATTACCATGAAAAGCAATGGGCCTTCGCCTATGCTCTGCAACTGGAGGAGACCGGCCAGTTCGCCGCGGCGGGTCGGCTTTTAACCGAAGTGAAGCCAACGAATCCGCTGTACCTTGATGCGCAATATCAATTGGTACGCATTAGCGCGTCAATTATGAATCAGGATATTCAAACCGGCAAAACCGTGGTGGTGCAGCAGGAAGCCGCACAAAAGCTGCTTAACGCATGCCATCATTACCTGACAATCCTGCAATATCCGCCCGCAGGATCGTCAGTTGCGGCCTTGAAACGGGCGCGGGCCAACCGTACCAGTATTCTGTTTCTGCAGGCGGCAACGGCTCTGGATCCGTTACGAGAACCGAACACGGCGGGGCGCATTTTAGATTCCATTGATGCGATTCGTTCCACACTCTCACACCGACTTCAGGGCATTCTGCTTCGCTACCGGATTCGCCAGTATCAATTAAACCACCAGAGTGCGATGATTATTCCATTAATCAAGAAATACACCGCAAATTCCAAGGGGGGCGCTGAACAGTTGATTCGCGGCCTGATAGGGCAGTACGATGCGGAAAGCCGCTCGCTGCGGGCCACCGAGCCGGTCAAGGCCAAGGGCTTGGCCAACCAGGCCGCAGCGCTGCTTAAAGCGTTGATTGTCTACATGGGGTCCCAAAAAGGGGATCATCGCGATCTGATTTACGCCTACCGCCAGATTCTGGCGGAGGAATATGTTCACGCCGGCCGCGGACATACGGCAATGGACCTGTATAAATCGTTGGAAAAGCAGCGTCCGCCGGACTTGCGGAATTTCATCGGGTTCGCCCGCGCCGCCTATGCAGCCGGACATTATCAGCGAGCTCGCCGGTTGTATGTGCGGATTATTCCAAAGCTTGAACCGGGCAGCGAGCTGTTCTGGTCGGCGTATCTGTATCTGATTCGCGCCAATGAAAAGCATCTGACTCATCCGAAAGCCACCGTGCGAAAACTGCGGGCGCTGCTGGCTATTTACGGCAGTACCATTGGCGGGAAGCGCTATCATGCCCAATATGAGGCCCTCTTGCAAAAATACAATATAACCGAATAGCCGCCTGTGGCCGGACCGCCGCTGATATCCGCTGATTCTCAATGCCCACGGGTCAGATGTCCGGCTTTTGTCAGGATGCCGAAATTCCCTTTTGGCGGTAGCATGATTCACCATGAGAATCATCGCCGGTAAATTTCGCGGTCGTCCTGTCATTTCCCCTTCCGATGACACCACACGCCCGATAACGGATCGGGCGAAGCAGTCTTTGTTTGATGCGCTGGCGGTGGCTGTGGACTTTTCCGCCACACCGGTGCTGGATTGCTTCTGTGGCACCGGATCGCTGGGCCTTGAATGCCTTTCACGCGGGTCGCCACGGGTGGTCTTTGTGGAAAACGGCCGATCGGCTCTGGAAAATTTACGCAACAACATTGCCGCCTTCGGCGTTAAAGACAGGAGCGATATGCTGCGGCTGGACGCTTACCGTACGCCGTCGGCACTCGCGGGCCTGCCGACTCCGGATGGTCGGCCATTAAAATTTCTGTTGGCTTTTGTGGATCCGCCCTATGCCCAGATGGAATCACCCGATGATCGGGACGCGGTGGATAAACTGGTGCGGGTTTTGGCCTTGGACTGGATGCCGCCCGGAGGACTGATTATTTTGCGCCATCCGACCGAAGTAAAGCTTGGCGGCCTGTGGCTGGCTCCGCTGGTCTTGCGGCAAATGGTCTATGGATCCATGACCATTACCTGGCTGGAGACGCAGCCGGGCCCGGCGGGCGGGACCCTGGAAAATCCGTAACGTAAACGAGGCTTTCACATGCCCGCATATCAATACAAATTTTTCAAGCCGACCCAGGCCGCCCAATTGCGGCGCATGGAACTCACCGTGCGCGGCGTGGTTGAAGGTGTGTATGCGGGTTTACACAAAAGTCCGCACAAAGGCTTCAGCATTGAATTTGCGGAACACCGCGAATATGTCCCCGGCGATGAAATCAAGCACCTTGATTGGACCGTTCTGGCCAAAACCGACCGCTATTACATTAAGCAGTATGAACAGGAAACCAATATGCGGGCGACGATCTGTCTGGATGCCTCGGCCTCCATGCGGTTCGGCACGGCGGCTCAGGAAGACGCGGCCGCTAAAGGCGTGCGGCAGGTCAGCAAGTTTGATTATTCCGCGGTACTGTCCGCATCTCTGGCGTATATGCTGTCCAATCAGCAGGATATGGTCGGGCTGGTCGCGTTTGATAATGCCATTCGCCTGGAAATTCCGCAGGGGAATGGGCCATCGCACCTGGACCAGATATTTGTATCTCTGGAAAAGCTTTCTCCAGGCAGAACCACGGATCTGGCCGCCACGCTGCATCGTGTGGCGGCAAAAATTCCGCGCCGCGGGCTGGTCATTGTCATCAGCGATCTGTTTGATGACCCGGAAAGAATTGCCACTTCCCTGCAGCATTTGCGGCACGCACGCCACCAGTTGGTAATGATTCATGTGCTGGATCGCGGTGAAATGGAGTTAAATTATAATCGACCGGTCACTTTTGAAGACATGGAGGATGGTACGCGTCTGCAAATTGACCCTAAAATTATTCGCGACGACTACCGCAAGGAAGTGCAGGCCTATCTGGACCTGCTGAAGTTCAAGTGCGGCCAGTCACGCATCGATTATATTACCGCGTTTACCGACGTGCCCTGGGACGCGCAGATTCGCGAAGTGCTGCGGCGAACTTCGCGCCGCTGAACGGTTTAGAACTCCGCCGTCACGTCCGCGTTATGCGAATGTCCGGCTTGTACGTAAAGGCTGACAGCTTGATGAATGTGTTCGGGCCGATTGCGGCCCTGAGTTTTGCCAGTCCGGTAATGCTGGTGGGTCTGCTGGCGGCGGGTATTCCCGTGGCGCTGCATCTGCTTAACCGCGTGCGTTCACCGATTGTGCAATTTCCCACATTGCGATTTCTGCGCATCACAGCGCAAAAAACTTCCCGGCGGCGGCAGGTACAGAACTTTCTACTTCTTTTGCTGCGGATGGCGGTCTTCGCCATGATAGCCATGGCTGTTGCCGGGCCGCTGGTGCATGGCGGACGGCCAATTCTGGCGTATGGCATGATTCTACTTCTGCTGGTGGGGCTTGGTCTGCTGGCGGTCACCGGTACCTTGTTGGGTGGCATGATCGAAAACCGTCAACGGGCCGCTGGCTCTACGCTGCCAACCCGACCGGATGGCACGCCCGATCCGCAACCCGCAGCCACACCGCGGACGCCGCCGAGCGGCCGATCACCCGGCTTCCTATTGCCTGTCGCTTTGCTGGCCGCGGGGCTGCTGGCTGCGGCTACAGCCGTATTCGGTTTGGGAACCGACGCGTTGTTTCCGGCATCCGCGGCACATTTTGATGGCAGTTCCACCGCGTGCGTCATTATTCTGGATAATTCACAATCCATGCTTGCTCATGCGGGGCTTCAATCGCGGCTTGCGCAGGCCACCACCCAGGTACAATCACTAATAAGTTCCGTCATTCGGCCGGCACAGGTCGCGGTGCTGCTGACCAATCCTGGTAGTTCAGCGGTGTCCGACCATTTAAGTGCCAACCGCGTGGCGGTTCTGGGGCGGCTGGGAAAAATTCAAAGCAGCGGCCGCACCCTTCCCATGCAGCTTCTGGTAGCCCGCGCAGTGCGGCTGCTCCGCAATTCCGATGAAGCCAGCCGCCTGCTTGTGATTATTTCCGATTTCGCCGGCCCAGCCGCGGCAGACTCAGACATGTTCCACGCCTTGAAGCGGAACCCGGAAATTCAGTTGGTGCTGATGCCGCAGGCCACCGGCGGTATTCCCGATGATGTCGGCATCAGCAAGTTGGATATTACCCGTGGCCAGCCGGTGATCGGCAGCAAAATGTTCTTCAAAGCCGCGGTGATCAACAACGGACAGACCGCGGTCGTACCGACTTTTGATCTGCAAATGGACAGACGAACAATTCCTGGTGCGTCTGCCCGCGTTCAGCTTGGCCCGGCCGGTACAGCTGCGGCGCGCGGATCGGTCAAACTGTCTTTCACGCTGCCGGCGGCCGGTTACCACCTTTTTGCCGTGCGGCAGGCGGGGGCCTCGGACGCACTCGGCTGGGCGGACCAGCGCAGCCTGATGCTGCGGGTGGCGCATAAAATTCGTGTGCTGGTGGTGGGCAGCCAGGCATCACCGCTGGCCGGCAGCACGGGCTTTTTTACTCAGGCGGCCCTGGCACCGTTTGCCGGCGCGCAATTTGCCGCCGCAGGGAAGCCGCTTTGGAGTATCGCCCCGACCTATGTTTCGGCGGCTGGCTTTTCCGCCACCAGCTTGGACCCGTATGCCGCGGTCTTTATGTGTGATGTGCCGCACCTGACCGCGCCCTCGGCCGATGGTCTGGCCCGGTTTGTCAGGGCAGGCGGAAGAGTCTGCTGGCTGCTGGGACCGGCGGTGAACAAAGCGAATTACAACGCTCTTCTGGCCGGCACCAGACAACTCTTGCCGGGCACGCTTTCCGGCCCGATACAGAATTCCAATGGCAGCCCGGTAAGCTGGGTGGATATAAAGAGTCACATTTTTGCACACCTTTTTCCCACACAAACTCCATTTCAGCGAATTGTGGTAGTGGGACGCTGGGCGTTGCCGGCCAATTCGCCCGCCATTGGCAAGGCGATCTCCAGACTTGAAGATCAGTCTCTGTTGCTGGTGGAACATACGCTTGGTCAGGGCCGAGTCTACACATTTTTGACCGCGCCGGGCGGCGGCTGGACCAATATGGCCACCACGTCGGCTTTTTTGCCTATGATTGTGCGCATTGCCCTGGGCAGTGCCGGAACTCTGGCCCATCTGACGAGTTACGAACCACAGCAGGCGGTCACGATTCCTTTGCCCGTCCAAAGCGCCGGAGCGAGTCTGAATGTGACGGTTCCCGGCGGCGGTGTTCCGGTGAATGTCAAATCCATTCCCGGACCGGAAGGGCGGCCGGAATGGATTTTTCAGGGCACTTATCAGGCGGGCGTGTACAAATGGGAAAGTTTTGACCACCGTTTTCACGGCAGTTTTGTGGTAAACAATCCGGGCGCGGAAGTGGATTTGCGCGCCACATCGGCAAAAATTATTGCCAGAGAAGCGCCTGTAAAATCGCCGCCGCTGATTGCCGCCACGGCCCGCGAGCTTCAGGCGGTCCTGCGGAAGAATTCGCAAGGCAGTTCGCTGATGCCCGGAATTCTGGCTCTTGTGCTCATCCTGGCCGTGCTTGAAGCATTGGCGGCCAACCGCTATAAGCCGTCCGTTCAAAGGCGCGACGATCCTTTTGGCCGCGAGCCGGAGGCCGCCGATCGCAGTTCTTTGGCCGCTCTTGAAGGCCGATCCGCCGCTTGAACCCTGCACTGCGGCAGCGGCGCAAATCGTCGCTGGCAAACGCGTGGAAGTAAGGGGATGGACAAAATGTGACGCGACGGGTTTCAGAAGGCAACAACCGCGGCTTGATTCCTTATTGTGTACACAATCGAATACACAAAGTCCGGTACGTTGGCAGACGGTCATTGGGCCAGCGAGGTTTTATGCGATTTGTCACCATCCGTGATATGAGAATGGATATCGCATCCGTTTTGCCCAAGTTACCCCGTGAAGGGAAAGGCGTTCTTACCCACCATGGCCATCCGATAGCCGTTGTAACTTCTGCTGATGAATGCAATCTGAAAGATACGCTGCGCATTGCGAAAAATCCGGGATATTCAGGCCGTCGATCGTATGCAGCGCAGCGGTGCAAAACGCGGTGCTGCGCGGTTGTCGCGCCGCCGTATTGCCGCGGAAGTTGCCGCCGTTCGACGGGACCGCAAGCAGTGAAAATTGTGGTCGACACAAATATCCTTGTGTCTGGCCTGCTTTCGCCTTACGGGCCACCTGGGCGGATTGCTTCCGGGATCGCCGTTGGAACTTGGAAAGTCTGCTATTCCGCACGAATAATGGCTGAACACGCGGAATTGCTTTTGCGGCCTGCGTTCGGTTTTGAACCGGCCGATGTCGTCGCAATATTAAGGCAGATTAAAATTGAAGGCGAGCTTTGTGCGCCACCCTCGGCAGTGATTGTGTTGCCGGATCCGGATGCCTGCCCATTTCTTGAGGCGGCGGTCGCGACTTGCGCAGATTACCTGATTACCGGAAACCTTCGGCATTTTGCTGCCGCTGTCCGTCAGGGTGTTGCGGTTGTCTCACCCGCTCAATTTATCAGGCAGGTAAGTCAATCACCGCATTAAAGCCAATTTCGGCGATGGAATCTGAGCCTGCCGACGCGCCGTCGAGGCCCGTTGCATCGATTTCCAGTATTTGCGG
>JAJZEY010000019.1 GCA_021805585.1 Planctomycetota bacterium | reverse complement strand
CTGGAAGGAAAACGACTTGCAGGAAAGTTTTCACGCCAAATACCCAACTATCTTTGCGATATTTTCCCTTCCCGATAAAAACGGGCACACCCGCTGTCTGCCGGAAACCGCGGTGGCTTGCAATACAAGCCATCCGCCTGTAAAACCGGCAGAGATTTTAGCCGGAGAAAAATTCGATGTATTGGTCCAAAACGCTCATTCCCACCAGCCGCGAAGTGCCCGCCGATGCGGAAATTATTTCCCATCAACTGATGGTCCGCGCGGGTCTTATCCGGCGCATCAGTGCCGGCGTATATGACTGGCTTCCACTGGGGTGGCGGTCTATGCAAAAAATCATGACGATCATCCGCCAGGAAATGGAGGCCATTGATGCTCAGGAAATTCACCTGCCGGCGCTGCTGCCGGCGGACCTCTGGAAGCAGACTGGCCGCTACATGGATTACGGCCCTCTGCTGTTTAAACTTAAAGACCGCAAGGGTTCGGAAATGATTCTTGGCCCAACCCATGAGGAATGTGTAACCGAGCTGATGAAAGCCTGTATCAGCAGTCACAAACAACTGCCGCTGACGTTGTATCAGATTCAAGGAAAATTCCGCGATGAAGCCCGCCCCCGTAACGGCCTGCTGCGGGTTCGCGAATTTTTTATGAAAGATGCGTACAGTTTTCATTCGTCATTGGAAAGTCTGCACGAAACGTATCAGGCGATGTACGCGGCTTATGTGAAGATTTTCCAACGTTGCGGCATTACGGCCATACCTGTGGAAGCCCAGAGCGGCCCGATCGGTGGCGATGCCAGCCATGAATTCATCTGCCCATGCGATGCCGGAGAGGATGTGATTGTACGCGCCAAAGATGGTTCGTACGCCGCCAATCTGGAGCGGGCCGGATGCGGACCGGACGCGGCCATAAGTCTGAGGGATCTTCCACCGGCCCATGGTGGCCAAATGCAAAGCATCCCGACGCCGGGCGCATCGACGATTGCGGATTTGTGCGCCCTGCTGAAAATTCAGCCCAATCAGATGATTAAAACGCTGGTTTACGCGCTTCGCGTGAAAGACCAGACGCAATGGGTGGTTGCCTGTGTGCGTGGCGATCATGAAATAAATGAGGCCAAGCTGAGAAAAATTGCCGGAAATGTCGAACTGGCCGATGAAAAGTATGCCCGCGCCGCGGGGTTTGTGATCGGCTTTGTCGGCCCGCATGTGGTCAATTCAGTGCAAGCGCAACTGATTATTGATCCCGATGCGCTGCGGCTGGCGCAGGCGGTTACCGGCGGCAATGAAATAGATATTCATATTTCCAACTTTAACTGGCGGCAGCATGTGGAGGCGGCCAAACTGGAAAGTGCGACGGCGGCTGATATTCGCAATGTAACCCAAGCCGATAAGGCACCCAACGGCACGGAATTAATTTTCAGCAAGGGCATTGAACTGGGCCATGTGTTCAAACTGGGAACGAAGTATTCCGACGCTTTGGATGCGACGTATCTGGATGAAAAGCAAAAAAAAGTCCCCATGATTATGGGCTGCTATGGCATCGGTCCGGGCCGTGTGATGGTTGCCGCACTGGAAACCCTGTCGGATACCGATGGCATTCGTTGGCCGATGAGCATAGCCCCCTGCCATGTGGTGATTACGCCGATTAAATATGATGGCGAAGCTCGCCGTATTGCCGATTCCCTGCATACGGAATTGACCCGCATGGGCGTGGATGTTCTGGTAGACGACCGCGACCAGCGGTCCGGCGTGAAATTCAAGGATGCGGATCTGATCGGTATTCCGATTCGTCTGGTGCTGGGCGACAAGGGCCTGGCGACCGGGCAGGTGGAAGTAAAGCTCCGCGATCAGCCACAGGCCCAAATGCTGCCTTTGGTGGGCCTTGCGGAACATATCGGCAAGCTTGTGCACGAGCGTCTGATGGCATAGGCGAATTTACGCCGCAGCGCAGCCGACGGGCGACCTGCCCGTTTCACCAGGGCTTGGATATTCGTTTATCGGTCTTGTTCGGCATCAGATTCGGGCAATCACCGCGTCGGCCACCGCACTGCAAGTCGCCGTTCCGCCAAGGTCGCCGGTCAACACTTTTCCTTCGTTTAGAACCCCAAAAGTGGCATTGGAAATGGCTTCGGCTTCGCGCGTTAAACCAAAGGTGTAGGTCAGCATCATGGCGACAGTCAAAATCGTGCCAACCGGATTCGCCTTGTTCTGGCCGGCAATGTCTGGAGCACTGCCGTGAATAGGCTCATAAAACGGCACGGCCCCTTTGCCTGAACCATCCTTTTCTCCCAGACAAGCCGATGGTACAAGACCGATCGACCCGGCCAGCATGGAAGCTTCGTCGGACAAAATATCGCCGAAGGTGTTTTCGGTCACAATCACGTCAAAGTCCGATGGCCGCCGCAAAAGCTGCATGGACGCGTTGTCCACATACATGTGATCAAGCTTTACATCAGGATATTCCCTGCCCATGGCCACCGCGGTTTCCCGCCACAACTGGCTGGTGGCAAGAATATTCGCCTTGTCCACACTGGTCAGCCTCTTGCGGCGATTCTGCGCGGCTTGGAAGCCAACCTTAATAATGCGGCGAATTTCATGTTCGCTGTAGGCCATCGTGTCCACCGCCTCCCGATTGGGCGCGGTGCCGCGAATGCCCTGCGGCTGGCCGTAATACAGGCCGCCGGTAAGCTCACGGATGATCATAATATCAATGCCGCCGGCAATAAGTGCCGGCTTGAGCGGGCAGCGGTCGGCGAGTCCCGGCGGCAGCACCACATGGCGCAGGTTGGCAAACAATCCCTTGCGTAATTCGAGAAGCGCCACACGTTCCGGCCGCTGCGCCTGCGGCAGTGTAATATCACGGTCCGGCAGCCCCACCGCGCCAAATAAAATCGCATCGTTGGCGCGGCAGATATCCCGCGTGGCCTGCGGCAGTGCGGTTCCATGGCGGTCAATGGCAATCCAGCCGACATCAGCATATTGGGCGCGCACTTTGTGGCCATATTTTCTCGCCACAGCTTCCAGCACATGCATGGACGCATCCACCACTTCCGTGCCGATGCCATCTCCGGGAAGAACCGCAAGTTTCAATTCCATGTTGAGTTTCGCTCCAGCCAACGAATTATCAGGGCGTTATCAATATCGTTTTACGGGGCTTACCACCCGCATTTAAGCCACTTCGGCTTAGCACGGTAAGTTACACGCCGCATGCACCGCTGGCAAATTACCTGCCGCACTTTTCCGGAATTTGCCTGTTTCCCTTTAATTGCTTTGCGTGCATGCACCCAAACTGTTGGCATGGGTTCGTGCGGCCAATCCGTGGCCGGCACCAGTGTTTATGCTTATGCGGACAGCGTTAAACACGTGGCGCTGTGCGCTGCGACCATCCCGGCATTTGTGGAAACTTGGGCTATTTCCTCAATTTTCGCAATACCGCGTATATCCACAGGGCTGGACCGATGGTTCACCACCACCAGCCGTTCGCCAAAACGTGCAAATTCCACGCCGCGAATGGGCTTACATACCCAGCTTTTTGCCGAACCTATGATCGTGGTCACTGGTGGGTCCCGCATCAATACAATCGGGTGCATTTCCTGTTTGCCATATTGCGGCGGGACGATGGGCATTGTCCGGCGGCTATAGGCATATCCGTACTGAAAGCCAAACGAAAATACCTTGCCCGCTCCCACAGTCGTTTCGGCGATGGCCGCCGCACCGGATTGAATATAACCGCCGATCGGACGGCCATTGGCATATGCCACAGTGGACCATCCATGCGGAATAATCGGCTCCCGCCACGCGATACAATCAAACGCAACCGGTTGTTCCTTTATGCCAAAGGCATTTGCCGCCAGCGCGCAGTGCGGTCCATGCAGCACCTTTCCACCGGCGAGGGTAAACGCATGAACCGCCGCTTCGAGTGCGGAATTGTCCGCCAGATCGTAAAGTTCACAATGGGGTATCACCAGAACAGAATAGTCCCGCAATGCACCGGCTGTGATTTGCCGCGGATGCAGAATATCCACATGCCAGCCGGCATCCACCAACTGTGCATACCACCCCAGCAGGTCCATGCGGTGCCGACCCTCCACATCCACTTCCAGTGGCTCATAAAGGCTCATTTCCGCGGGAAACAGGATCGCGGCTTCTCTGGTTCTTGGCTTGTCCAACAGCGGAATCACTTTTGCCGCCCACGCATTACCGGCCCGCAGCGATTCCTTGAATACCTCATCCATCCGATACATGACGCCGCCGTCATCCAGCCCGCTGTACCCATACACGTGCAATGATTTTGCGCCTCCGGCAATCAGTGTGCCGATTGATTCCGCCGGAGGCACCAGTTGATAAATATCGCCATTCACATGCCTCCCAAGGTAAAGTCCCCCGGTAAACGGCTGGCCGTTGTTGGCGCAGCGCAAAATGGATTCCTCCACACTCAGGGCCATCGCATCGGCGCGATTTTCCGCATTCAGCGGAGCCGCAATAAACAACACGCTGTCCACGTGGTCCGCGCATTGATAAATATCCAGCCCCCGCTGGCCGGTTTGCCAGGAAATTTGCCCCGGCGGGTTAAAGAAATAACCCCACTGGTGCAGCAACGGCTGGATGAAAATGGGCGGATCCATCCGCCTCCACTGCTCTTTCATGGTCGCCAGATATTGCTGAAGCTCTCCGGCCAGATAGGTTTGATTATCAATCCACCGGTAAAAATCCGGCGTGCGGGCGGCAAAATCTTCTGCCCGCGGCCGCGCACAATCCACCCAGTTAAGTTCCTCCGGCCGCAGGTAGTATTCCGACGAAGTTAAATCCTCAAACGATTCAGCATTCGTGCCGTAACGCCGATTCAGGCGGCCAATATTGCCGCCATAGCGGCCTGTCAGCCAGGCCAGATAGCGGGCGCGACCTTCGGCGTCAAAACTCGGTTTGGGTATCGGTTCAAACATGGTTTGCATAATAATGCGCGATGGCGTTTCGTTGGTGCGCCGCATGCCCGCGGCATAGAGCGCCAGCAGACCGCGTACATGTTCCACCATGGTGGCCTGCGCTTTTGGCGACCAGTATTTGTAGGTTCCCATCGGCCGACCATCAGGCCGAATGCTTTCTTCACCGCGTACCGGCGGCACATCGCGAATATTGGGATATAAATTATCACCACACAGATACAAGGCCAGATGCGTGTAATCCAGGCCCAGCGACTGAATCTCCTGCATCATGAATTCCTGCATTCCCACATAAGTGCTGGCCGGTTGACCGCTATAGCGGGCGAAAAAATCTTCCCACGGTTTGGAATCCAGATTCACCGAATTAAATCCCAGGTCGGCAACGTCTTTCAGGCCGCGGACAACCGCCTGGCGACTGCTGTAGAACGGTTCAAAAAAATTGCCGAACCATATGCTCAACATGGGTGCGCTGGAAATGCTCATGTCCTTACCGCCTTTTTTCGGAAAATTTCCATTGGGCAGGCGATATCCGGAAAGTCACCCGCGGCATCGCCCATCACGGCACACTATCGTACCGTCGCAATTTGATTAAACAACAGCGCATGTTCCGTCTGATCCCGCCGGTGAAATTCGGTACGCAACCTGGTATCGGGGGACACATGCGCACGGAATACCCATGGGCCAATGCTTTCTGGGGTTAGCGCGGGTACGTTTTGGTTCTTCCGGTTTAACTCTCGGCGCAAACCGGCCAAGGCGTTAAACTTGCTACCGGACAGTGATCGCCTTTTTTGGAGCATCAGGATTCATGCAACAGCGCGCGGTGGTTTTGTTGAGCGGCGGATTGGATTCCGCCACAGTACTCGCCTGGGCTAAAAGTCAGGATTTTGCCGTCTATGCCCTTAGCTTCGACTACGGCCAGCGGCATCGGGTGGAACTCGCCGCCGCTGCCGTCCTCGCCAATGCCGCAAGGGTAGAACGCCACGTCACACTGAAACTGGATCTGCGGCAATTCGGTGGTTCGGCACTTACGGCTCAAATTCCTGTTCCCAAAGACCGGGATATGGAATCTGTGGGTGGCAATCCCGCGTCCAGCGTAATCCCCATTACTTATGTGCCGGCCCGCAACACGGTCTTTCTTTCCTGCGGTCTGGCCTGGGCTGAAGTGCTGGAAAGTTTTAACATTTGCATGGGTGTCAACGCGGTGGACTATTCCGGCTATCCGGATTGCCGCCCCGAATTTATTACCGCTTTTGAGCGCACCGCCAATCTGGCGACCCGCGCCGGTGTTGAAGGTCATGGCAAATTCACCGTTCACACACCGTTAATTCAACTTTCCAAGGTGGAAATCATCCGGCTCGGACTTTCGCTTGGCGTGGATTATTCGCAAACCGTCTCCTGCTATGATCCCACACCGGAATCGATTGCCTGCGGCCATTGCGACGCGTGTCGTTTGCGGCTGGCCGCATTTGCCCAGCTTGGCATGAAAGATCCAGTCACTTACGTTACGCCTCCGGGTGGCCAGCGGCTATGAAAATTTCAGAAATATTCTATTCCATTCAGGGGGAAGGAAAATTGGCCGGTACGCCGTCGGTGTTTATACGAACCAGTGGCTGCAACTTGCGCTGCACCTGGTGCGATACGCCCTGGGCATCCTGGAATCCGACCGGTCAGGACATGACGGTTGCCCAAGTTCTGGAAGCCATCAAACCGCATCCCACGCAGCATGTGGTGATTACCGGCGGCGAACCGATGCTTCAAAGTGACCTGCCCGCACTGGTTGACCGCCTGACCGCTCTGGGCCGATTGGTCACCCTGGAAACCGCCGGAACGGTCTGGCTGGATATTCCGCTGCATCTGGCCAGTGTCAGCCCGAAACTTGCCAATTCCACACCCATCAGTCGTGAAGGCGGTCGTTTTGCGGCCACCCACGACCGCCAGCGGTTGGCACCGGAAATTCTTAAGCGCTTTTGCCACAGCAATCGTATTGCGGATGTTCAATGGAAATTTGTGGTCACCCAACCGGCGGATGTCAATGAAATTCAGCAGGTGCTTAACCGCATCGGAAATGTGCGGTCTGAAGATGTGATTCTGATGCCGGAAGGAATTTCCGCCGCGGACTTGGCGAGCCGCAGCGGCTGGATTGCCGAAATTTGCAAGCAATACGGCTGGCGTTTTGGCCCGCGGCTGCATGTATTGCTTTATGGCAATACGCGTGGAACCTGATTTCCACGGAAAAAGCGGACGCAATACTGATTTTTGCGCCATTTTTATTGCAACCCGCCAACTATCGAATTATAACCATATCGATTCCAAAGCCCCTGGCGCGCCAATAAAAAAACAAAATGGCAGGAGCTTGCTGATGATTACCGGAATGCTCAAATCCGCAACCCTGGCGGCTCTGGTTGCCGGCGTTTCTTTTCCCTGTATTGTGCCGGTTTCGGCACGTGAGGCAATTCCAAACGACCCGGTCACCATACAAATATCCCATCCGACCAAGCCCGGCGGCTACGTAAATTATGGAGTGGTCTATAATCGGATTATTTCCCGCGGAGTGACGCCCGCCAATAACGCCGCGATTCCAATTTTGGCCGCGTGCCGCCACAGTCTTTACATTGGCCTGTGGAAAAAGGTTAATGGCCGGTACGCATTTCAAGGCGATGCGCGGCAAATGCATAATCTGATAAAACACCTGGGATTAAAAGGCCCCTGGTTTACGGGACCGCAATACGAAAATTTATCGGATTTTCTTAAAAAGAATACAATTCCGCCGACCGGAACGGCACCGGGGACCGGAATTGCCGCAGGTTATCCCAACAATTTAAACTATGCCGCAATGGTGCAGGGTGCCGCTCAAGACAGACCATGGTCCGCCCGGCGATTTCCCTGGCTGGCGCAATGGATACGACTGAATCGCCTTGCATTGGACAAAATCGTAAAGGCATCGCGGCTTCCAAAATTTTACGTCCCGCCGATTTACTCGCGCCGGCACGTCGGGCTGGTCGGCATCCTGCTGCCATATCTGGCGACATGCAAAGACATCACCAATGCCCTTGCGGACCGTGCCATGCTGGAACTTTATGAAGGGAAATTGGCTGAATCGGAACATGATCTTCTGGCATGTCATCGCATTGCCCGACTGATGACCCAGTCAGACTTTCTCATCAGCACGCTGGTCGGATATTCGATTGAGGCATCAGCCTGCCGAAGCGATGCCGCGCTGGCCAACGCGGGCTGGGTAACCGCAAAAAATTATCGGAATTATGCCGCCGAACTGCACCGGCTGCCTCATTTTGTGCCGCTGGCTTAAGCGCTGAATTCCGGTGAACGGCTGTTCTGCCTGGACATGGTTCAAAGGATTGCCAAAAAGTCCCGCCGGGCGGCCTTGGGCAAGTTCGGGCTTTCATCTTATATGCCGCATGGCCATGGACTACCGGTGAACCGACGATCGCCAAGCAATGGGTCAACAAATTCTTTGATCGTGAAGTAACGGCGATGAAACACCGGTCCTTTCTTGCACGGCGGATCGCGTATCAGCATTTCATGCACTGGTATTCGGCACGGTTGGCAACCGCCAGCCGAACGGGTCCGCCGCACGTCCCGCCCTCGCTTAAATTTATTTCGCCAGCGCCCCATATTATAAACATTCGCGCTGCTACCGCGGCGCGAACCCAACTCGACCAGGTATCTCTGGCACTTGCGGCATACCGCTTCAGTCACGGTCATTACCCGAATTCGCCCGCAGCGCTGGTCGGGCATTTTCTTCCGGCCCTGCCCGATGATCCATTTACGGGTAAACCGCTGACCTATACGCTTGGTGCCACCCGCTGCCGTGTGTCGTCCGTCGGATATTTCTCAACTATTTACAAACATAAACTTCCGGCAAGCTTGTACCGCCTTGACGCCATAACCGTCACGCTCAGTTTTCCACCGGGACGCTATTCCTGGCCAAAGGGGATATCAATACAGGGAAAATAAAATCCACACTACGGAAAGCGGCAGGCCCCGGATCCCCTGTGGCCATACGTTTTCTGATTCCTGATTCCCCAAGAGCTGCCAATTTTTCCGGCGATGGGCAAAATAGCTTGTGAAAGGCCCCGCCCGCGTTGCTTCCGCAACACAGAGCATCTATGAGCATCTATGAGCATCTATGAGCATCTATGAGCAAGCCTTTGTCAAGTGCAAATAGAGGGCTATTTAGAATTTTTCTTTCGCCTCGAACCATGTCGAACGGCGGGGTTTATCTCCAAAGGGACAA
>JAJZEY010000085.1 GCA_021805585.1 Planctomycetota bacterium | reverse complement strand
CTTTATATTTCTCGTCATCATGCTGGCATTGCTGGCGCTGATCGGTCTGACGCTTGGGCAATACAGTTATCAGGGGCGGCAGATTGTGTCGCTGCGCAAGGCGATTGCCAACTTTGGCACACAACAATCAATGGAAATTCAGATTCTCCAGAAAATTGCCGCCCACGGATTGGCGGTGGACAATGCGCCGGCGGCAAAGACGGTCAATGTGCGAAAAACGCTGCCCGATGGCGACCGGTATGTCTGCTTTCCGAGTCCGCCCCTTTCGCCACATAATCCTTATTCCAAGCCGGATTATTCGCCGGGCGACTGGCTGGTGCTGAATTTAGACAGTCAGCCCAAGAAAATCGCTCCGTTTCTCACCAATGATGAATCCAGTTCTGAAGTTCAGGCCTGGGTCCTCGAATCGCTTCTGGTACAGAATCCCGTTACTCTGCGCTGGGACCCCTGGTTGGCCCGCAGTTACACCGCCACGCCCGACGATATGCAGGTGACGTTTCACCTGCGGAAGCGGGCCTGCTTTTCCGATGGCAAGCCGGTGTTGGCCAGCGATGTGGTGTTCAGTTTCAACACCATCATGAACCCGCGCATTAACGCCGCCCCGTACCGGGCTGGCCTGACGGATGTAAAATCATGTGTGGCCACAGGCCGAAGAACCGTGGTATTCACCATGAAAAAGCCCTATTTCCAAGCCCTTGAACAGCTTGGAAGTATTTTTATTATTGAACAGGCCCAATACCACTTCAGCAAGGCCCGCGGCTACAACCGCCAGGGGGCAAAGCTGGAAGGCAGCGGCCCCTATATGCTTGACACCTGGAAGCGCGGCCAATATCTGGTTCTGGTGCGCAACCCGCGGTACTGGGGAACGCGGCCGACTTTTAATAAAATTAAATATCTATTTATCAATAATCCTCAAGCGGCGTTGCAGTTGTACCTGAAGGGGCAGTTGGATGTCACCGGCCTGGAACCGTCCGAATGGCTGAAATACATTCACCAGCCGGGCTTTACGAAAAATCACATCTGTTACAGCTATCTTTCGCCGCTGGCGGGGTATCTGTTTATCGGCTGGAATTTAAAAAAGCCGATGTTTCATGACCGCCTGACCCGCACAGCCCTGACGATGCTGGTGGACCGCAACGCTATTATCAAAACCTTCATGAAAGGGCTGGCGATCCCGATTACCGGGCCGTTTAATCCCGGTTCACCACAGAACAACAGCGCCCTTAAACCGATCCCCTATGACCCGGCGCAGGCCCGCGTGCTGTTGAAGCAGGCAGGCTGGAAAATGGGGCCCAATGGCGTGCTGGTGCGCAATGGCCGACCTTTCGCATTCAACCTGACCATGCCCGCCGGCGATCCGCTTTCCAACCGGATCGTCACGTATATCAAACAGCAACTCGCCCGCGGCGGCATTGATATGAAAATAGCTCCGCTCGAATTTTCCGTGCTGGTGCATCGCATTAATCTTCGGCAATTCTCGGCGATTTTTCTGGGCTGGACCGGAGAAATAGAAGACGATCCGTATCAGATTTGGGATTCGGCCTGCATAAACAATGAAGGAGACAACGCCGTCGGCTTCGCTGATCCGTTAGCCGACAAACTTATTTCCGAAGGCCGCGCGGAACTGAACACGGCCAGGCGAATGGCAATCTGGCACAAGCTTCAGGCGGTTATATACCGCCAGCAGCCATACATGTTTCTGTTCACCAGTAAAAGCCTGGTGTTCATTAACCACCGGTTCAAAAATACCCGTCCCTACAAACTTCTGGGCCTAAGCGAGGGTGATTGGTACGTGCCGCTGACCAGCCAGAAATATCACTGATGCCGCATACAGGATTCCCGTGAACGGATGATGCAATATATTGTCAAACGCCTGCTTCTGATGATTCCCACGCTCCTGGGTATCACTCTCATGTTGTTTGCGGTGGTACGATTTGCCCCGGGACTCACCAGCAGTGGCGGTGCGTTAAGCGGGGGCAAGCTCAAATCAAACCGGGCCCAGCAGGAGGAAAAGCGAATTATGGAACGCCGCCTGCACCTTGTGGATGCCAGCGGAAAGCCCATCAGTCTGCCCATGCAATATGTCTTGTGGCTGCGGGATACCTGCGAAGGCAACTTCGGCACCTCGCTGCAATATGATGAACCCGTGATGACGCTCATCCGCCAGCGGCTTCCGGTAACCCTGGACCTGAATCTTATTTCGCTGCTGGTGGTGTATTTGGTGGCCGTGCCCGGTGGAATGCTGGCGGCGGTACAAAGGGGAAGAATTTTCGACCGGTCATTTAACTTCGGGGCGCTGGTCCTTTATGCCCTGCCGACGATTTGGGTCGGTTCAAGCCTGGTGGGCTTTCTGGCGAATCCGCAATATCTGGACTGGTTTCCCGCCGCCGGAATTCATTCAACCAATACGGAAAATATGACTTATTTTCAGAGTCTTGGCGATTATCTGTGGCATATCATGCTCGCGGTCGTTTGTCTTTCCTATGGCGGATTCGCCTATCTTTCACGGCAGGTGCAGGCGTCCATGCTGGACAATATGCGGCAGGATTATGTCCGGACCGCGCGGGCCAAAGGACTTAAAAATTCAACCGTCATGATCCGCCATGTGTTCCGCAACAGCCTGTTGCCGCTGATTACCATTTCCGCGGGCATCCTGCCCGGAATGCTGGGCGGTTCCGTGATTGTGGAAAAAATATTTTCCATTCATGGCATGGGTCTTCTCGGATATTCGGCTACGTTTTCCCGCGACCTTCCGGTTATTCAGACCGTCGCGCTGATCGGTTCCGTGTTAACGCTGCTTTCCTATTTAATTACCGACATCTGTTACGCCCTGGCGGACCCGCGGGTGAGTTATGACTGATACGCCATCCGCCACCTCTTCGCAGCCCGCCGGTCAATCCTCCGGTCCGATCTCCGGCCAGACATCCGGTCAGGTATCCGGATCGGCCATGGCACCAGGCAAGTCGTACTGGGATGTGGTTCTTGGACATCTGCTGCGGCCGGCCGCGGCCAAGTGCGCGGTCGGGTATGTCGCAATTCTGGTTCTGCTGGCGGGATTCATCCCGTTTCTGGCTAATTCCCGACCCTATACCGCGGTCATTCCGGCAAGCCCCGGCCATCCGGCGCAGCGGATTTTCCCGCTTTTCCGTTCGCTTACCAACGTCGATTACTTATGGTTGATCAGTGTGACGGCCGTACTGCTTTATCTGCCAATCTATCGCCGAACAGCAAAATGTCGCGACCTGCTGCTGCGGCGTTCCATGCGCATGCGCTGGCTGGGAGGACTGCTTCTGGCCGCCATTCTGGGTGGATTGCTGATCGCCTGTTTTCACCGAAATTATCTTGATGCGCATGATTACCATCGGATGGCCCATGATGGACGGATTACACATGCCATTTTTGCGCCAATTCCCTGGGGTTACGCCACCATGGAGCCGCTGGAAAAAAATCTGGTCAACAAACTGCCCTCCACCCGTCATTGGCTGGGCACGGACGGTGATGGCCGCGATGAACTGGCCAGGCTGTTGTGGTCGGCGCGGGTGGCGATGGAGATCGGGTTTGTAAGCCAGATCATCGCATTGGCGATTGGTATTGTCATGGGATCTCTGGTGGGCTATTTTGTGGGCGTGGTGGACTTGGTCGGCATGCGCATCGTGGAAATGGTGGAAGGAATTCCGACCTTTTTTCTGATTCTTATTTTTATCGCCATTTATGGACGTGATATATTCGTCATCATGCTGATTTTCGGCGTCACCGGATGGACCGGCATTGCGCGATTTATCCGGGCGGAATTTTTGCGCATTCGCAAGCTCGATTATGTAACCGCGGCCATTGCCGCCGGCCTGCCGCGCAGCCGCGTGATGCTGCGGCACATGCTGCCCAACGGGTTAACACCGGTGCTCGTGTCCGTGAGTTTCGGCATTGCCGGTGCCATCACCAGTGAATCCGGGTTAAGCTACCTGGGTGTCGGCGTCAATCCCCCGACCGCGTCCTGGGGGCAGATGCTTAATGCGGCCGGCCAGCCCGGCGTGGTGTTTCGCTGGTGGCAGGCAATGGGACCGGGCATGGCTCTGTTTCTGGCGGTGCTGGCGTTTTACATTATTGGCAATGCGGCACGGGATGCCATTGATCCACGACACATGTCGTCAACTTAATGTTTTAAGGATGTAAGTGTGCAAACGGACACTTCCAATTTAATACCCCGCGTTCCACCGGCTGCTCCACTGCTGGAAGTGCGAAATCTCCGCACTGAATTTCGCGATGCCAATGGGATACCGATTCCCGCCGTGGATGGCATTTCCTTTTCCATTTACCCGGGTCAGACCATGGCGCTGGTGGGGGAATCCGGATGCGGCAAAAGTGTTTCCGCCATGTCCATTCTTCGCCTGGTCCCCGAACCGCCGGGAAAAATAACGGCGGGCGAAATTATATTCAACGGCCAGGACCTGCTGAAACTTCCGGAAAAACGCATGCGGCAGATTCGCGGCGGACGCATTGCCATGATTTTTCAGGAGCCGATGACTTCCCTTAATCCGGTTTTCACCATTGGCGACCAAATTATGGAAGCCATTGACCTCCATCAGAAAGTGTCATTCCGCGATGCGATGGATCTGGCCGTGGATTCACTTAAGCGTGTGGGCGTGGCGGACCCGGCGCGGCGGCTGCGGGAATTTCCGCATCAAATGTCCGGCGGCATGAAACAGCGCATCATGATAGCCATGGCCCTGGCCTGCAAGCCGGACCTGCTGATTGCCGATGAACCGACCACCGCACTGGATGTCACTATTCAGGCACAGATTCTTGAACTGCTGACCGAACTGCGGGAAAGTACCGGCATGGCCCTGCTTTTAATTACCCACGACCTGGGCGTGGTGGCCGAAAATGCGGACACCGTGGCCATTATGTACGCCGGAAAGATTGTGGAGTTTGCCAATGTGTATGATCTTTTTGATCATCCCCTTCACCCCTATACGCAAGGGCTGTTAAGCTGCGTTCCGCGACTGGGGCATGAGGCCGAACTGCTGACGACTATTCCGGGCACGGTTCCCAGCCCGCGGACCTGGCTGAACACCTGCCGATTTGAACCGCGTTGCACCCTGTGCCCGCCGGGGCCGCGGGAATTATGTCGCGCTAAAATGCCGGAACTTAAGGAAGTTACAACTGGCCACTGGGCGGCCACGTTCAGCGCACCAAACTATTCCGCCGCCACGACTACGGTACCGAATCTGAATTTTTATCGCACCCATGCCCCGGCTTAATACGTACGTTCGACCGCCTGCTTGTCTGTTGTAAAGCACCTGAAGCTTGGGCCTCTTGTCCGCTGGTCGGAAAGATCAAGAAGAAATGCAAGCCAAACGCCCAACGCCGAAGTAGGCGTGAACTTCAATTCAGGCCTGAATCTCAATCGTCCGGGGGGCGGGCGTCTCGCGGCTTCGCTGGCGTTGCAGGAAGGAACATGGCTTTCAGGAAAGGCATTTCGCCGGAGTCCCATCTATCTATCCGCTATGCAACATTTTCCCTTCTCAATAAAAACGGGCACATCCGCACGGGTCTGCCAATAAATCGGGCGTCAGGCCACGTGGGAATTATATGAAATGGCGTCGGCACCAATGAAATACGGGCGGTGAAGGCGAAAAACCGCACCACGCCGGAAAAATTGGCAGACCCCATCCGCACTGTTCATCGCCCGCTTGTGTGATTTGCCGCTGTTGGATACTGTATTGGACTGTATGAAAAGGGTTTATTCGCAAACAGATAAGGACTTTCCGGCATGAGCCACCCGCACTTTAAGACCATTACCGTTCCCGCACAGGGCCATACCATTACGATGGGTTCAGGAAAACAGCTTCACGTCCCGGACCAGCCGATTATTCCTTTTATTGAAGGGGATGGCACTGGTGCCGATATCTGGCGGGCCAGTGTGCGGGTGTTGGATGCAGCGGTGGCCAAGGCCTACCACGGCAAACGCAAAATCGCCTGGATGGAAGTTTACGCCGGAGAAAAGGCATTCAATAAATTCAAAACCGGCACTCCGGAAGGCGACGCCAAAGCGTGGCTGCCGGATGACACGGTCGAAGCCTTCCGGCATTTTCTTGTCGGCATTAAAGGCCCGCTTACCACGCCGGTTGGTGGCGGCATCCGTTCTTTAAATGTTGCGCTTCGCCAATTGCTGGACCTTTACATTTGCCTGCGGCCGGTGCGTTATTTCACCGGCGTGCCGAGTCCGGTCAAACGCCCTGAAGCGGTCAACATGGTTATTTTTCGCGAAAATACGGAAGATATTTATGCCGGCGTGGAATGGCAGGCCGGTTCACCGGAAACCAAAAAAATACTGGAATTTATTCAAAAAGAATTTCCCAAGTCCTACGGCAAAATCCGGTTTCCGGAAACCTCCGGCATCGGCATGAAGCCGGTCAGCAAGGAAGGTTCACAACGGCTGATCAGTGCGGCCATTGATTACGCCATTCTACACAAGCGTAAAAGCGTGAATCTGGTGCACAAGGGCAATATCATGAAATTCACGGAAGGGGCCTTCCGTGACTGGGGATACCAGATCGCCAGGGAAAAATATGGAGCAGTGGAAATAGATGGCGGCCCGTGGTGCAAGCTGCCCAACGGCATTGTCATTAAAGACTCCATCGCCGATATTACCCTGCAACAGGTCCTTACCCGACCGGAAGAATTTGATGTGATTGCCACTTTGAATCTTAACGGCGATTACTTAAGCGACGCACTGGCGGCACAGGTCGGCGGCATAGGTATCGCACCCGGCGGGAATATCAATTCGGACTCCGGCCACGCCATTTTTGAGGCCACCCACGGCACGGCCCCCAAATACGCGAATCTGGATAAAGTAAATCCTGGCAGTGTCGTGCTTTCCGGTGTTATGATGTTGGAGCATCTGGGTTGGCAGGAGGCGGCGGATTCGATTATCCGTTCGCTGGAACGAACCATTGCGTCG
This sequence comes from Planctomycetota bacterium, assembly GCA_021805585.1. The sequence continues at coordinate 2,296 of JAJZEY010000085.1, read as the reverse complement.
AAAATTGTCACCTACGATTTCGCCCGTCTGATGACCGGCGCAACCGAAGTTCGCTGCAGTGCGTTTGCCGATGCGTTAATCGGGAACCTGGCCTGAAACCTCAGGCATCGCGATTTCGCCCCCGGCACGACAACCAACGCCGCGCCGGGGAATTTATTTTGGATTTCTTATTAGGTTGAGGATTTTTCCTCAGGAGTATTAAAATCATGGCTGACCAATTCAAAGATCGTTCAATTTTAGTTGTCGATGACGACGCCGATGTGCTGACCACCATCACCGCGGCGCTTTCCACCACCGGTGCCAAGATTTTTTCCGCCGCCGACGGTAACACCGCGGTGGACATTGCGGAAAAAGAGCAGCCAGACCTGATTATTCTGGATATGATGCTGCCCAAGCGCAGCGGCTTTCTGGTGCTTGAACGCATCAAGGCCCGCAAACCCAAAGGAACCAAGCCGCATGTCATTATGATTACCGGGAACCTTGGGACCCGACATAAAACCTACGCCGAATCGCTGGGTGTGGATGATTACCTGAACAAGCCGTTCCGCATGGATCGCCTGCTGGCCTCCATGGAACGCCTGTTAAACCCGCCACCAAAGGCTGAAGCCGCCGCTCCCACCGCCTGATCATTGAACTATCGCATTGCGGCGGTCGTCCCATCTATGGGGACGCTTAGCTCGCTTTATAAGCCGGTTCGGGGGTTGGTTAATGCCTGAATTGCCTGAAGTTGAGGAAGTTCGGCGCACGCTGGTTCCGGTTCTCGTGGGAGCCAGAATCGTTGATATTCAGATTTTGCGCCCCGACTACATTCGCGCCGGACTCGCGCTGTTGCCACACATCCGTGGCCACAAGGTTGTCGCGATTGACCGCCATGGTAAATGGCTTTTCTGCCGGCTGGATCACGAACAGACTTTGGTGCTGCACCTGGGCATGAGCGGGCGCATATCCGCCGAGCCAACCAGCGGCGGCGTGGAAAAGCACACGCATCTTATTTTTACGCTTGATTCCGAGCGGCAGATACGCATCCGCGACCCGCGGCGATTCGGCGGGGTCTGGCTGCACGAAAGCATGGATCAGGCGCGGGCAAAACACATACACAAAGGCGTTGGCGTCGATGCCCTTCTGCTGGAATCCAGCGATCTGCAACACTGGCGAAGGGCCGGCGGACGCTTAAAAACCACACTGCTTTCACAACGTGATGTCGCCGGACTGGGCAATATTTATATTGACGAAGCGCTGTGGCTGGCCAAGCTGCACCCGCAGCAGCTTTTAAGCCGCCTTTCCGCTGTGCAAATTGATCTGCTGGTCAAGTGCATTGGAACAATTCTGGCGGCTTCAATGCGGCTCGGTGGAACAACCCTGCGCGATTACCGCAACGTTTCCATGCGGGAGGGGCGCTTTGCCAAACGTCTGCAAGTGTATGGTCGGGGCGGACTGCCGTGCAACCGCTGCCGCCACGCCCTTAAATCCATTCAAGTCAGTGCCCGCACGACGGTGTTCTGTCCGGTATGCCAGAAGCGTCAAACCGCAACGCGATTAAAACCGATTGCAAATCAAAAATGTAAAGATATAAATTAATATACAATTATGTCGTTTGTGCCGCCCGGGCGTTCCGGCCGTCCATCAGACGGTCCACGACGCGCGGCAATTCGGTGATTCTGCGAATCACATGGTCCGGCTTGTACCGAAGTGTGGATTTCTTCGCGGTGCCGGCCGGCTTCCAGACCGTGGTCATGCCCATCCGGCGGCCTCCCTTGATGTCGGCGCGAATCAGATCTCCCACGAAAATAGCCTGCCGCGGCGTAACGCCGAGTTCATGAAGCGCGGTGCGGAAAATATGCGGATGCGGTTTGCGGTAAATGGTGTTGGAGGAATACACCCGCGTTGGAAAAAATTCCAGAAGATGTTCATCCGCCAGATGCCGATCCACACAAATTCCCGGTGCGCAGGTATTGGACACAATTGCCAGCTTTAATCCGCGACCGCGCAGTTCCCGCAGCATGTCCAGCGTGCCGGGTTCCACACGCGTCTGACGCAGCACCGGCCGATACCAGAGCCATGCCAGCGCCGGCCGGTCCACGTCGTGCATCGGAACCTCCAGCCGCGCCAGCACGTCGGCCACCATATCCATCGCGTCAAAATCACGACGCCGAATGGCCGACCAGATAAACCGCCGCCGAAATGTCCGAAAATGTGCCGTGGCATATTGCTGAAACGGGGGCAGAGCATAACCCCGTTCCCGAAGGTATTGATAGGTATCCTTGGCGGCCGCGGGAAACAGCACTTTAGGCTGGAT
>JAJZEY010000174.1 GCA_021805585.1 Planctomycetota bacterium | reverse complement strand
TTTGGTGGATATTCGGCCCGTCGGGTCATTGCCGACGTCGCGCCGGGTGAAAGGCGTGCTGGTCATTTCGCCGGAGGAATTGATTGCAGCGAAGGTTATCGCCTTTTGCCGTCGTCGGGGAAATCCGAAATCATTTACGGACCGCAGGGATTTGGCGGAACTGTTGTTGCGCTTTCCTAAACTAAAATCCGAAACGGGTGCCGTCCGAAGATGTTTGGCCTCGGCTGGTGCCGATGCGGCCATTGTTTCTGAATGGAGTAAAATTGTTTCCGAGAAAATTTCGCGTGGACGCGAAAGCGACGAATTTTAGACCGGTGTCAATGCCAATGGAACTTATCAGACGGAGCAGATTCAAAATATAACCGTGGGCCAGATGGTTCTTACCAAAAATCAGAATGATCCCAGCGGCCCGTTGCAGGAAGAAACGGTTACCGCGGTTCAGTCGCATATGGTCTACAGCCTGCGGGATGTGACCATTGAAGGCGCCGATGGCGTTACGCAGACCATTGACACCACGGACAGCCACCCGTTTTACGTGCAGGGCCAGGGCTGGGTAAGGGACTGGTACGAAATAACTTCCCGAAAAAGCGAATTAAAACGCGACATGAAAATCCACCTGCATTCGCTGTTGTCTTAATGGAGCTACAGGGCCACGCCGAGATCGATCGCCGGCGCGTAACAGTTTAATTGGCTTGGTTTTACCTGCCGCGAGCCTTGCTTCCGGCGAGGGTCTTTTGACGAACCGCTGATTTCGCTGATAACGCGGATAGGAGTAACAAACCGTGGCCGCGGAACTTGTTTTCAAATTACATTTATGCGCTGCCCCTTGTCCTGGGCCCCGCGTATCCGCGTTATTCGCGAAATCCGCGGTTTTGTCCCGTGACACAGGCGGCCGCCTCCGTCCAAACCTGAGTCGGGAAGTTATTTCGGGCGCGTTCCTAAGTGGGTCGAATACCGCAGCCAGTAATAATAGAAAAGTTATTGGAGCATCCGGTTGGGTGTGTCGCGATTCGCGCCGGCTCCTGGTCGGCCGGCACCCGCAGTGAAGCCCAAAAAAAAGGCGGTGGGCAAGCGGTTTAGCAAATTCCGGCAAAATATGCGCCCTTCCGGAAATATTGAGACGGGGGATTGTTGAATCGGGGATATTGCAATTTTTCCGGGTTTATGGGATTATGACGGGCTTAAGACAATCTGGCATGACCGGTTGCACAATGCACTGGAAGCCGCGTTGTCGGGTGAATGAACCAATGAATTGCCATTACAGCGGCGAAGGAGTTTTGCGTGGCACACAGTCTCTCGGCTAAAAAAAGAATCCGGCAGGATGCTCGGCGGCGTTTGCGCAACCGTGACCGCAAGAAGATTTTGCGTGTGGAAGTGAAAAAGTTCACCGCGCTGCTGGATAAAAAAGATGTGACCGCGGCCCAGGCCGCGGTGGCTGGTACGGTCAGCACCCTGGATCGCATCGGGGCCAAGGGGACGGTGCACAAAAACACCATCGCTCGGAAAAAGAGCCGCCTGATGAAGCGGTTGAATACACTCAAGGCCGGCCAAGCCTGATATGCCGTCCCAAGCGGGGGCATCACCGGTTCGCCGCGGCCGGTGCCGGCGCGTCCATTTTTTTAGCCTGGGGAAACGAGCCGGCATCGTTGCCTTGGCGCGGCCGCCGCGCCGGGGCACGAACGGAAAAAGGGCTGGGCCGGTATGGTTGAAATTCAACCCGATTCCCGCAAACCCGAAGATGCCCTGGCTGGTGGGAATCCGCCAACGAAATTTGAATCATTTATGCCGACGGTTCCCGTCGGCTTTACTACGCCGGATTTTGTTTCGCGGTCGGGGCTGAAACTGCATGCGGCGCTGCACACCTGGAATCTTCCATTAAATAATTGCTTAGCGGCCGATCTGGGCTGCAATGTGGGTGGTTTTGTGCAGTGCCTGTTGGCGCAGGGTGCGGCGCGCGTTTATGCGGTGGACACGGGTTATGGCGTGCTGGCCTGGAAACTGCGGCGCGACCCGCGTGTGGTGGTGATGGAGCGGGTTAACGCCCTGCACCTGCAATTACCTGAATTAGTTGATGCAATTACGGTGGACACCGGCTGGACGCCGCAGGATAAAATTCTGCCGGCCGCGGCCCGGCTGCTTAAACCCAATGGCTGGATTATTACGCTTATTAAGCCGCATTATGAATCCGCCGATGCGCGTCGGCAAAAGGGCGTGCTGCAGCCGGCGCAATCTCTGGTGGTTTTAAGGCGTGTACTTGGGCGAATAACGCAAATGAATCTGACAGTGCGGGCGGTGGTGCAAAGTCCAATTGCGGGGCATGGCGGGAATATGGAATATCTGGCGCATTTGACTTTGGCAGCCAATGCTCCGCCGACGCGGTGACATTTCTTTAATGCGTTCGTGCCGGTTTAAGCCAGCCCATTTTAGCCAGCCATCGGGCGCAATCAGCGGTCCAGTGTCCGGAATCCAGTTTGGGGTTTCCCATACCAAATCCGTGGCCGCCCTTGTTGAAATGTTTGAATTCGCAGGCGACATGGTTGCGCCGCAGCGCCTGGTAAAACAAAATAGAATTGGCATTGGAAACGGCGTGGTCATCGCGGGCGCAAAAGATAAAAGTCGGCGGCGTGGTGGGGTTGACATGCAGTTCACTGGAAAAATAAAGCACCTGGCTGTGGCGCGGGTGGCGGCCAAGCAGCGCACGACGGGATCCGACATGGGTAATGCCGGCGCGCATGGAAATAACCGGGTAGCCAAGGATCAGAAAATCGGGCCGTGTGGAAAAGTGATTCAGCGGATTGGCCGCCTCGGAATTTCCGGCCAGCCAATGGGTGCCGGCAAGCGATGCAAGACTGCCGCCGGCGGAGAAGCCCATTACCCCGACGCGGTGCGGATCCAGATGCCATTTTTTTGCATTGTCGCGGACTATTTGCACGGCGCGGCGAACATCCTGCAGCGGCCAGGGTGTGCCGGATGGCGGCAACCCGCCTTTTGGCAGTCGATATTTAAGCACAAAGGCGGTCACGCCCAAGTGGTTAAGCCATAAAGCTTCGGGGTAGGCTTCGCCGGGGAGCCATTCAAAAATGTATGCTCCGCCCGCGCAGATAACACATGAAGTTCCATTGGCTTTGGCCCGCGGGGGCAAAAACACCTGAAGCGTGGGCCAGTCGTAATTGGCCACGGCTTTTTCGTTGGGCGGTACGGGCAAATGCGGGAAAACCGGAATAACGGGTTTGCCTGGATATGGTTTATTGGCCGGGAAAGCGGCGATTGTGGGGCACTCGGCCACGGTCAGGATAAAGCTGAGGATGGCCAGCGATAAAAGATGAAACAGCGGAAAGGCGATACGCATCATGCAACACTTCCAAGGCACGGGGGTATTTAAACGGGCATATCCAAAGGTATCCGGGCACGAGCCGGAATTCATTTTCTAATGCCACGGGTGCAAACTTACCATTAAAGTCTGGATAGTAAAAGTGTGCCGCCGGGGCGGATGAACCGGCGGGTGCGGCGTAGGGCGAAAGGGGCGGGTTGTCGCGTTCTCTTGCCCGTTTCGGCATTCGGGCTTATAGTTCCGCAGATTCAAGGTTTCTGTCACCTTTTTTTCGGAGGTAAAAATTCATGTCCGATTTCACCCAATCGTCTCTTCCCAGCCTGACGCGCCGTGGTTTTTTGGCGATGGCGGGAGCCGCGACGGCAATGACCATGGTGGGCTGCCACAGCATGTCCACACAGAGCCTCGCGAGCCTGCCCAGAAAGAAAGCTATTTACAAGAAATTGTTCGGCACCATGCCGGATGGCACCAAAATTTATCAGTACACGCTCACGAATGCCAACGGTATGGTGGTGCAGATGATCAGCTACGGCGCCCGCATTCAGCGCATTTTAGTTCCGGATGCCAAAGGAAATCTCGGCGATGTCGTGCTTGGTTATGATAATCTTGAAGGTTACATGTCCAAGGCGGATCCGTACTTTGGTGCCACCATCGGGCGATATGCCAACCGCATTGCCCGCGGCACTTTCACACTGGATGGCAAAACGTATCACATTCCGGCTAATGATGGTCCCAACGCCTTGCACGGCGGTCCGAATGCGTTTGATCGGCAGGCATGGGCAGCAACGGAAGTTTCCGAGTTAGGGGAACCGGCGCTGCGGTTCGGCATGATCAGTCCGGCGATGGCCAACGGCTTCCCCGGGAACCTGGTGGTGGATGCGACCCATATCCTGACGGCAAATAATGAAATTATTATCCACTATCGCGCCGCAACGGACGCACCGACGGTGATTAACCTGACGAATCACGCCTATTTTAACCTTAATGGACCGGGCACGGATGTGCTGAATCACATGGTCACGATAAACGCGAATAAATACACGCCAACGGACAACGAATTTATTCCGACAGGAAAAAATCTCCCGGTTGCCGGCACGCCATTCGACTTCCGCAAGCCGGTGGAACTCGGCACACGGATCAAGCCGTTCCCGGTCGGTTCAAAGGCGAACTTTGATCTGGTTCCTTATGGTTATGACAACAACTGGTGTCTGAACAATCATGGCTCGCTCAAGGCGATCGCGGCGCGTGTGGCCTGTCCGGCGAACGGGCGGGTTCTGGAATGCCGCACCACGCAGCCGGGGGTGCAGTTCTACACCGGCAATTTCCTTAATGGCACGATTGACGGCATTGGCGGCAAATATCCGGTGCATGGTGCCCTGACGCTGGAAACACAGCATTATCCGGATTCCCCCAATGAACCGGCGTTCCCATCCACTGTGCTGCGGCCGGGCCAAAAATTTTATCAATCCACCCATTACAAGTTCTACACAATGTGATGTGTCCATCCGGAAATGGTGCGGGGCGAAGGCCGCGGTAAACCGGTCTTCGCCCCGTTTTTTGCGCCCGGTTTTTCAGAGGGGCGCGGTCTGGTTAACAACAGCTTTTATCAGGCCGAAGAACCGGTCAGGAAAAGAAAACGACCCATCGGCCGGCGGGCGGCCGACCCATAGGAAAAATATCATGGCGCGCATCTGTTTTATTCTGGTTGCCGGGCTTGATGCACACGTTCATGGGCGGGCCAGGGGCATATTGGATTTCGCATTCGAATCAACACTGCGGCCGGTGCTGCCGGCGGTGACATGCACCATGCAGGCCACCCTTACCACCGGCGGCCTGCCCCGGGACCACGGCATTATATCGAATGGTCTATATACGTATCAAAATCCGGACCTTGGGGCGTTGGTCGACACGGGGTCATTCGCCGATTTCCGGCGGCAGGTAAGTTTCTGGGAACAGTCGGCCGACCTTTTGCGTATGCCGCGATTCTGGCATGGTCGCGGCTGGAAAACCGCCATGCTGTTCTGGCAGCAATCCATTCCGGGGACCCGCGCGGCGGACGCGGCCGACATTGTGCTGACGCCCAAACCGGTGCATGGACCGGACGGCAAAACAATTTCCGCATGCTGGAGCCGCCCGGCGGATATGTATGGGCAAATGGTGGCGGAATTCGGGCCGTTTCCGTTGCATCAATATTGGGGGCCGATGGCCTCATTACCGGCCACGGCATGGATTATCCACAGTGCCCGTGCCGTGTGGCGCACGCAATCGCCGAATCTTCAATTCGTGTATATTCCGCACCTGGACTATAACCTGCAGCGGCTGGGACCGGACCACGCGGCTATCGCCGGCGATTGGGCCGCGGCGGCGGAATTGCTTAAGCCATTAATCCAGGATGTCCGGCGGGATGGCGGGAAAGTGATTCTGGCCGGCGATTATGGCATGAACGGTGTTTCCCGGGCGGCTTTCCCGAACCGGGCACTGCGTGCGGCCGGACTGCTAAAAACCATTCCCGATGCCCAGGGTAAGCTGCTGATTGATTATTCGGCCAGCCGGGCGATGGCCATGGTGGATCATCAGGTGGCCCATGTCTATGTGCGGCCCGATACTGTGTCGGCCGCTGCGCGGGTGTTGCGGGAAACGGATGGCGTGGGGGCGGTTCTGGAAAGTCCAGGAGAGCTTTCATCCGCCGGGCTGGCCGGCGGGCGTTGCGGACAACTGGTGGTATTGGCGAAGGAAGATGCGTGGCTGGCACACGACTGGTGGATTTTTGATGAGGAAAAGCCGGCCTGGCAGTTCTCCGTGGATATTCACCGGAAACCGGGGTATGACCCGCGGGAGCTGTTTTTCGACCCGGTGCGCAAATGCATTGCCCAGGATACGTCGCTGGTGAAGGGGTCGCATGGATTACCGCCGGTGCGGCCGGAAAAGCTGCCTGTGCTTCTTTCCGATGCGGCGGTACCGGGAGATGCGCCGCTATCAGCGACAAAAGTTCCAGAGTGGATTACCGGACTGATGAGCGGTTGAGCGGAGAGTTTTTCCACCAAAATTCGTGCGGATGCTTGACGCGCGGACGTATTCGGGTTCTATTACGCGATTGCAGGTTTGAATTCCAGAGCAAACCGCCAGGCGCGGCGGGACCTGAAAAAATCCGGGCGTTTTGTTGGTGTGGCATTGCCGGACTATTCACGTAAGGTTAGCATGGAACATTCCGGATTGAAGGGTGGTTGAGGAAGCAAGTTACCGCCCGTGATTGGCGGTGGTCTATGGCAGGCTCCGGTTACAATACCGGCGTCGATTTCGGCAGTTGGCGTGCGCATGCCATGCTGACGGTTTTATATCAGGTGTTTCGGAGGTTCTTATGCCTAGTTCACAGGAAGCCTGGGGAATTGATGTTGGAACCACCGCGCTTAAAGCAATCAAACTGCGCCGTGAAGGGGACAAGGTATATTTAGAAGCGATGGAGGTGGTGGAACACAGCGGCTTTCTTAGTGAGCCGGATGCGGACCGCAAGGAAATTGTCGGTGAGAGTCTGGCTAAATTTATTGAAAAGCACCCGCTTCGCGGCGAGCGGGTTTTTATCTCGGCTTCCGGAGCCAGCAGTTTTGCGCGGTTTGTAAAACTGCCGCCGGTTGAGCCGCGGCGGATTCCGGAAATTGTGAAGTTTGAAGCCATCCAGCAGATACCATTTCCGCTGGATCAGGTCATCTGGGATTACCATCCGTTCCAGAGTCCGGAAAGTCCGGATGTGGAAATCGGAATTTTTGCAATTAAGACGGATATCCTTGGCGCGCTTTTAGCGGATTTCCGCGCCCTGGGCGTGACGGTGCATGGGGTGCAGGTCGCGCCGCTTTGTGTGTACAACGCCCTTTTGTTTGAGGACAAAGGGAAAGACAAGGGAACCATTGTCATTGATATCGGAGCCGATCATACGGACCTGATTATCATGGACCAGGGGCGCTTGTGGATGCGCAACATCAATCTCGGCGGGAACAGTTTTACGGAGTCTCTGGCAAAAACGTATCGGCTGCAATTCCGCAAGTCTGAAGAGCTCAAAAAAACCGCCGCGACCAACAAGTTCGCCCGCCAGATATTTCAGGCCCTGCGTCCGACCTTCGCCGATATTGTCGCCGAAATTCAGCGGTCGGTCGGGTACTTCAACAGCTCGCACCGGGAAAGCCGGCTGGAACAGATTATCGGAATGGGAAATTCGTTCAGGCTGCCCAATCTTCAGAAATATCTGGAGCAGTATTTAGGGATGGAAGTCCATCGGCTCGATTCATTCGCTAAAATTGAAGCTCCGGAAACCCGCCTGGCCGCCGGATTAAGCGAGCAGGCTCTGGGAATGCCCGTGGCCTATGGGCTGGCCCTTCAGGGCGTGGGACTTGGCACGATTACCACCAATCTGCTGCCGATTGAAATTGCGCGGCAAATGCTGTGGCGCAGAAAAACGCCCTGGTTTGCCGCCACCGCAGCGCTGTTTGTGCTCGGCACGGCAACCGCCGGCGCACGCTATATGATGGACAGCTCGGCTTATTATAATTCGATGCACTCCCCGGCGATTGCGCGGGATAACCAGGTGATTGGTCGCGTCTCCGGTTGGCAACGGCAATATACGGGGATCAACAACACCTATCATGCCAACGTCAAGCGAATCGACTTTTTCAAAAATCTGATGAACCGGCGGCCGATTTGGCCGATGATCTATCAGACCTTTTATACAAGCCTTCCCCAGGCCGAAAAGTCGCTGGTGTCGAAGCGGAAAAACTGGATGATTGTGCTCCAATCCATTCAAAGCACATATCAGCCCAATTTGTCGCCCTTGACCAGTTCGGTGGCGGTGCCTGTGGTGCCAGGCCAGGCGGCCGCCGGAGCGTTGCCGCCATCAATGGCCGGCAGCGGTTACGAAGTGGTGGTGACCGGCTATACGCCTTACAACCCGCCATTGCGCATACTTGAACATTTCAGAGATACAATAAAAGATGCGGCGGGCTTAAAATCAGATCTGCCCTTTCACATTGTCATGCCCCCAGGATCGCTGCATGAAGCCCGCATTGCCGACATCGTCGGGGCGGGCGGTGCAAGCGGGACGGCGGGCCTTGGGTTCAGCCCATGGGGCACGACGCGGGGGCGGTTTAGTTCGGTATTTCTGCCGGATTATCTACCCAAGGTCAAGGCGGCACCGGCCACTCCGGAACCTACCGTGCCGGGTGGCTTTAACAACGGTGCGCCCGGTGGTGGCGTGTTTCCTCCGGGATTTCCTGGAGGTTTTGCGGGCGGTTTCCCGGGTGGGTTTAATGGCGGGGGCAACCTTGGCGGCGGCGGGCAGTCTGGCACGGCCACCCTTGGCGTGATTGATCCGAATACGAAAAAGTCACTGCTTCATGCAACGGCTTTTAGAATGACCTTTTTGATTTACCTGCGTTGAGCGGCGGAGCGCCACGCCCATGCGTGGTCGGTCGCCGGTTCACCGGTTGGAGGTTTAAATGAAGTTCCTCAAGGCCAATCTGATTCTGATAATCTGCACGCTTGTGGTGCTTCTGTCCCTTGGCGCGTTGTATTACCCCATTGGAGCGAAAGCCAGACGGCTTCGCAATTCAATGATCGCGTCGCTTGGCTCGGAAACCATGGCCAACAGCCTCGGTAGAACGTTCATCCGCATTCCCGGTGAAAAATCTTATAACGGCCCGGTGACCCCGCAAGTAATTAAGGCCAAGGAATTTGTCCAGCAGAAAATTGCCCAGCAGGCGAATTGGGTGCAACAACGGGTTGAAGCTGCGAACGCCGGTTTTCGTGTTTCGTTTTCCGGTTCGCGCGCCGTTCCCCTTCTTAACGGTGTGCCGATGCGGGATCTGCTTCCGCGGCCTTCACGTGATGCGGTTGTTCGCGGCGAGTTCCGCAGTGCCTACCGTCGGTTGTTTCTGGGAAAATTCAGAAACCCCCGCGGCTTTCTGGCCATGCTCGACGCGGGT
>JAJZEY010000017.1 GCA_021805585.1 Planctomycetota bacterium | reverse complement strand
CCAGTACACCATCGCCGGTACGGGCACCAATACGCTGGAAGTGGATGGAACCATTTCGCTGGCCAATAATGCGGCGATCAGTGCCGCAATTGTGGGAAGCAACCCGCTGACCATCAGCGGCGGTAATACCCTGACATTAAGCGGCACCAACACCTACACCGGCGGCACCACGCTGGAGAATGGTGTGACCGTGAATTTCCAGAACACGGCATCCGCCACATCCAACTTCGGTACCGGCGGCATTACCATAGGCACCGGCGGCGCCACACTGCAATATGGCGCGGCGGGTATCACCGTCGGCAATAATCTGACGCTTAACGCCAATGCCACCATTAATGTGGACGGCCTTACCGGATCCAACTATTCCGGTGCCATCACCAATTCCAGCAGCAGCAATGTGCTGACGGTTATTGACTCGGCGGGCACAAACAGCCTTACCCTTTCCGGCACCAATTCCACTACTTTCACGGCTGGTGCCCTGGCTATTGGCGACGCCTTGCACGGCGGAACGGTCAATTTTGCAAGCGCGGTGAATCTGCCTGGAACCAATGCGGAAATTCAGATGGATGGCGGCAACCTGGTATATACCGGCGGTTCCGCCCTTAATATTGTCAACCAGATCTCTGCTGTTGGCGCTAATACCGATTTGATCAATGGCAATGGGCAAACGGTTACCCTTTCCGGCGGCCTGGCCACTACCGCGGGTTCGCAAACCATTCAACTGGAAAATGGAACGTTCAATCTGGCGTCCGGCCAGGGGGCTGCGCAATTTGCCGCCGGCACGCTGCTGGTTGGTACTGGCTCATCAACAACAATTGCGGAATTCGCATCCTCCGCCGATCTGCCCGGTGCCGGGGCGGCAATCCAGCTTAAGACTGCGGAATTAAACTATACCGGGTCCACCGCAGGCAGTGTGGTATCGGCCATTAGCCTGGCGAATTCAACCGGTGATACCATTGACGCCGGTGGTCAAACATTGACGCTTTCCGGCACAATAAGCAACAGTTCCGCAGTATTGATTTTGCAAAATGGTAATTTCATTCTGGCTGGTACCGGAAACAGCACCGCATTTACCGGGGTAAATGGTCTGATCATTGGAAATGCTTCCGCCGCCACCAGCGTGGCATTCAGTTCGCTGGCTAATCTGCCGGCTTCGTCGGTGCGCCTGACCCTGATCGGCGGCAATGTTCTGGACAACGCGCCCGTCGGCGGCGGTGGCCTGACGATCGCCAACCCGATAAATGCCAGCCTTGGCCTTGCTGATCTCCCGGCGGTCGGTTCGCAGGCGGAGGCGGTGCAGTCGCAATTTACCGGCGGAGAATTTATTGACGAGGGTTCCGGTACACAGGCCAACCCAACCATTCTCTCCGGCGTTATTGCGGGGAATGCGGCTTTTGCCGTCAGTGGTGCAAGCAATTCAGACTATATTAAAATTACCGGGTCCAACACGCTCACCGGGTTATTTAATATTGATGGCGGCTCGGTGATTGAAGCAAATACCGCCGCGTTTGGCACGGGGGGTTTAATTGTTTCCGGTGGACAACTGCTATCCTCCACCGCGGCGGCGGAAGGCGCAACAGCCACCACCGTGCAGGTAAATGGCAATTATTTGCAGGCAGCCAATGGCGGCCTGGGACTCGCCATTGTAAGCCCCACATCCGCGGATGTGCTTAATGTCACCGGTTCCGCAACTCTGGCCGGTACATTGCGGCTTTACGTGGCTGGTGCCGCCGTTCCGGCGATCGGCCAACGCGTACAATACACCCTCATCACGGCGGGCAGCGCTATTTCCACTAATTTCGCGAATTACGGCTACCTTCCGGGATCGGCAACCAATGTCAGCTTCTCTGGTGTGGACAGCGGCAATAATTATGTTCTGACCCTTCTGGGCGGCTTTAATTTTGCCCAGAATGCTCAAACGCCCAATCAGCTTGCAATCGCCAATTACATTGATACCGCCGCCAACAATCCCGGCATCAATCCCGCCCTTCAAAGCCTGCTGCTTACCCTTAGCGGTCAGTCTGGGCAGGATATCGCCAATGCACTTAACCAGATGTCTCCTTTGGTTTATGGCGGTCTGGCCAATATGCAATTGAACAACAGCATATTTAATTCTGAAGCTATCAACAATCAGATATCCAGTGATTTTGATGGCGGCGGCTTTAATACCGCCGGCCTGACACTGCTGAAAACCACCAACACCGACCCATTCTCATTGGCGCTGGCCTCCGCTCTGCAATCAAATTCCACCGTGAACGCCGCTACATCCTCCACCCAATATCTGGATGATGTCATGCATGCCAATTCCGGTAATGTGCCGCTGCCTTCGCGCGAATCGGCCCATGACGCCTTTGGCGGCTTTATTGCCGGCCAGGCGATTCTCGGCAGTCAGCCCACCGACAGCTCCGGTCAAAATTACTTCACCGGTGGCCTGAACACCGGGCTGGATTATCGCTTCGCCAAATCATTGGTGGTTGGCCTGAGCTTTAATTACAGTTATACCGGTGCCCATTTGGACGCCCAGGGCAGCACCCTGCGTGACAATTCCTATGCACCGGGCCTGTTTGCCGGCTATCGGCGCGGCAATTTCTTTGCCGATGCGAGCACCGACTACACTTACAACCAGTACACGGTTCACCGCAATGTCGCGCCTGCCGGTATCAGTTCCACCGCGACCGGCAAGCCGGATTCCAATCAGTTTGATCTTAATACGATGGCCGGTTTCAACTTCCCGATTTTCCGCCATTTTAAGGCCGGTCCGGCTCTGGGGCTTGATTACACACATATCAGCATGTCCAGCTTTTCCGAAACAGGAAGTCCGGCGGACTTAAGTGTCGGCAGTCAATCGGTTGATTCCCTGCGAAGCTTGCTGGGTGGCCAGGGACAATACAAATTGCGCCTGCCCAAGGTTCCCATGCCGCTGGTGATCAGCGCCAATGCCTTCTGGCAGCATGAATATTTGAACAACAGCCGCGGTATCAGCTCGTCGCTTACCGGATTAAGCGGCGGAACCTTTATTACCAATGTACCCAATGCGGGTCGCGATTCCGCATTGATCGGGGCGGGCGTAAGCGGCAAAATCTGTCCCAATGCCACGCTTTTTGCCAATTATGAAGCTCAAATTGGTCCGAACAATCAGCACAGCCAAAGCGTCATGGTCGGCATGGCCGTGCAGTTTTAACACGGCTTCCGTGCCACGCGCGGCTTTGATTGCGCCATTCGCCGGCAATGGCCGCCGAAGACCTGCGTATGCCGCTTAAAGTGCCGTTGATACCGGCGGATTCTCCAGGACAACCGAGGTTGGGCATTGATCGGAGAAACCTATGCGGGCGTTTGATTCACGGCGATTCCGATTCGCGGCGTTAATTCCCATTGCCGCAGCCATCATATATGCGTCCGGTACACTTGCCGCCCAAGATTTTGATGGCATTGTTCAGGAAATGCAAAATCAGGCAAGCTATTGGACGGCTGAGCGGCAGCGTGAGGCTTGCATGGGTGCCTATCGCGCCGCCATGATGGCGGACGCCCGCAATCAGACGATACTTGAAGGGCAGCGCAGGGACGCCATTGCGCGTCAGGTGCGAGCTTTTGATTCCGGCAGCCAGGCCGCAATGGACAATCATAACTATCTTGGGGCCATTTATGACTGCCAGCAGGCGCTGGCACTGGACCCCGGCAACGCGCTGATGAAAGGCAGGCTTGCCCTGGCGATGAATGGACAGGGGCTTGCCTTGTTTGCGGAAAGGGATTTTGCCGGTGCCGCGGATTATTTTCAACAGGCTCTCCTTAGTTCTCCCAACGACCCGGTCATACAGCAGAACCTGCTTAACGCTGAATCCGAGATTCGCCTTCTGGCACTGGAAGCTGCCCGGCGTCAGGCGGATATTACCGCGGCTACGGATATGCGAAAAATTGTTAGCCAGAATTCCGCTCATTTCTGGTTCGTACCAGCGGATGATAATGATTGGGGCACTAATTCTGATACCGCGCCGCTGGATTGGGATTCAAACGTTGTCGATTTGCGCGATGCCCGGACGGATATTGTGAGTATTGGCCAGGCCCAGGGGGTGAACCCCAGCATCCCGTTGCGGACGGCCGACCTTGTAACCGCACCGCTGATTTCCGCGCCGGCCCGGCCTGCTTTTATTCCACCCGCGGATAAGCAGGCCTGTCAGGCCATGCTTGCCGACCTTGATCGACAAATTCGGGCCACACGGATGCAGCTTGCCTCGCTGGGCTTTAACGCCCGGTCTGACGATTTTGAGCAAATCGGGCAGTTGGCCGCGCAGCAGAGAGATGAACTGTTCAAGCGCCTTGATGATCAGCTTCGGGATATTGCCGTGGATTGTGCGGCGGATCGAGTACAGGAAAAAATGCTCGACGCAGTTGGGGGAATCAATGAGGAGGATATGGAATCCATGCTTAAAACCATGCGCGAAAATGGTATCTCCACGGATGCTTTACAGGATTCCCTGACTGCCGCCCTTGGCCAGACCGACCAGCGCGTCAAGCTTGCCGCTGAAGCGCAGGTGCTCGTGGGCGCGGTGCAAACTCTGGCCGATGTGAAGGAATCAGAGGATGATTACAATCAGCATACGATCGAAGGGCGGCAGCAGGCATTGCTGACGGCCGTTTCCATTTTCGATGAAGCCAAACCCGCGGTGGAGGTGGCCAGGGCCGCATATGCCGTTGGTGATGCCGGCAGGTGCCTGATGATTCTTTCCGCCGGTGCGCATCAGCTTGATATCACCACGTCCCGGCAGCTTGCGGACCTGAACGTCATTACCAGCCGCATGAAATCGCTGGTCGATCATCGAAGCATGGTGCGCGATGCCATGCGGGCAATGCGGTGAACCCGCGAATGATTATCTCGGCTTCCTTTTTAATCCTTGCAGGAGTTAACATCGATGGCGCTTTGGTTTCACAGGCTCCGCCAAATGCGACTTGCGCTTATTTTGGCGCTTATCCTGGGTGTTCATACGCGGGCCTGCGCCGGCACACCGCCAAAAAATCAGCCTTCGCCGCATGATGCCGCTATTTTTAATACACTTCTTCAGCGGGGAGCATTGTTTAATTCCGGCAAGCATTGGAAAAGTGCAGTCAAAATGTTTAACCGGGCGTGGCGCATCGCACCGGATCGCCCGGATGTTTTAGCCAGCCTGGCAGTTGCCGAGAGTCACCTGCCTGGCCGCCAGTGCTCCGCTATCGCCTGGTTCAGGGCGTTTCTGGCCAGTCAGCGCGGTATGAACAATCCCAGGGCCGCATTGGTTCGCAACAGGATTCGCGAGCTGGCAGTGTCGGAATACGCTCAGGAATCCGCTCAACTAAGGGAACTCAAGAGCCTTGCCGGTCATTTGCCTTTTGCCGAAGATCGCGACCGCGCGACCGCTAAAATCAGCCGGCTCAAAAGCCTGCTCACGGGCCTGCAAGGAAATGCCCTGATTCGTCAATCGCGTCATCCGGCAATTTACAGCATGTGGAAATGGGCGTTTGTCGCCGCAAATATCCATTCGCCTGCAATTGTCATGCAGGCCGCCGCCCAATGGGGTAAAAACGAGCGTTCATGGCGGATATTTCTTTCGCAGTACCGCGTAGTTAAAGAACAAATCAGACATTTTTCGCGGGTGCAGCGGCACCGTTCAACCCGTTCCGGCCAGCGTGATTTCATTCGCTACCGCGCGCTTCGGTTCTATCTGTTGCATATTGGCGGTGCATTGCATATGCGGCATCATTACCAGGCCTGGCGGATGACGCTTAACGTCCTGTCATTGCGGCCTTCCGCACTGGATATGGCCAGGGCCGCGGTCCCCGGTACGCTATATCCTTCTATTGCCGGACGCAGTGCCGCGGATTTACATGTTTTTGATGCCACCCGGGCGGTGCGTAATCTGTATCTTCCGCTGAACATCGGGCTGGAATTCGCGTCCCGTTATAACAATCGGGCGCGCATGAAGGCTCGTCTTGGTCTCTGGCAACTGGCTGTTCGTGATTATCAGCGGGTTATTCATATCTACGCGCGGCTTCACCAAAGCAATTTCCTCTATGATTCTCGCACCACAGCGCGGCTGGCAAGGTCGGAGTCTTTCGAATATACATTGCTGGGACAGGCGTTATCCCATCTGCATCGCGACCGACAGGCTGCTGACGCCCTCCGGGTCGCCCTGAGTATCCTGCCGAATAATTCGGCCGCGGCCAATGCAATCCGCCGGCTCCAGCGGATACGGCGGGATGAATCCGCCATAGCCGCATGCACAAAAGCCATTGGGGTGGGGGGGCAAGTCGCGCGGTGGTATGCGCGTCGCGGTGAACTGTATCGCCGGCTGGGCGGATATCATCATGCACTGGCGGACGCATCGGCCGCCGTAGCGCGCCAGCCTTCCATGCTTTCCGCCCGCCGCCTGAAAATGCGGACGGAAATGCGACTCGGAGAGATAGCCCCGGCCATTGCGGATGCCTCTATTCTGATTGCGGCAATGCCGGCAAACGGTGATCTGTCGATTATTTACATCGACCGGGCTAAAATGTACGCGCGCCTCGGCCAGCCGCTTCCGGCATTACAGGACTACGATGCCGCTCTGCGCGTCGCCCCGGGATCTATAACCGCTTGCGCCGGCCGCATGCGCGTCGAATTGGCCTTGCAGAAATGGGATGCCGCCGCCGCCGATGCCGCTTCAGTTCTCCGCCTGCATCCGCCTGCGGCTTTATATCACGCTGCAGTTGGGGTGCTGCGGACGGCGGCACATCAAAATTCCCGCTTGGCCATGCTTTACCTCGGGCGCCTTCTGGCGTGGGGTCGTGTGACGGCACCGGACTATAATGCCGGAGTTGCCATGCAACTTAATGGATCGGATGCATATGTCCGCCCCGGTGGCTTCGCTACGGACGGCGCTAAATCTGCGATTTGGTTTCGCCGTGCCGCAAAGGATGGCTCCGGCCGGGCTACCGCGGCCATGGGGGCTTTGCATCTATCCGCCAACGGCGTCGCACTTGATGATGCCGCCGCTCGTCGCTGGTTCAGCAGGGGGGCTGCGATGGGCTGCCCTGATGCCATGGACGCCCTGGGCTGGATGGATGAATTTGATGCGTCATCAAAAAAGCCCGCGGTCGCGCTTCATTGGTTCCGCCGTGCGGCCGCCGCGGGATATGCTAAAAGCATCAACAGCGTTGGTCAGTGTTATCTCAAGGGCTGGGGAGTTGCCAAAAATTACCCTCAGGCCATGCTGTGGTTTCGTAAAGCTGCCAAGGGCGGCTACGCGTCGGCGGCATCCAATATCGGTTATATGTATGACAACGGTCTGGGCGTATCCAAAAACATATCTAAGGCCGTGATGTGGTATAAACGCGCAGCGGCGATGGGGGATCCGTTGAATCTTGGATTTTGTTACCAGGATGGCGATGGCGTTACCGCTAATCCGGAAAAGGCAATGGAATACTTCACACTTAATAATACGGCCAGTTATGATGAAGCCTGCTTTCTGATCGGCCGAAGCGATTTTGTTGAATTTCATACGAAAGCGGCTTACGCCCGAGCACTCCTGTGGTTTCGCCGCGCCGCGGCAATGGGAGACGCGCGAGCTATGAATTTTATCGGCGTCATGTATCGGCGGGGTTATGCGCTTCAGCACAATGATGTGAACGCAGTCAAATGGTACCGCAGGGCGGCTGCCGCGGGAGACGCGTATGCCATGCATAATCTGGCACTGGCCAGCCGCCGGGCACACGGGACACCACTGGATTATCGCCGGGCGATGTTCTGGTGGCAACGAGCCGCATCACTGAATCTGGCCCAGGCACAATGCTGGATTGGCAATATGTTTCATGACGGCCAGGCTGTCCCGTTTTCATATTCCGCGCACGACCGTCAGGCGGTGAAATATTGGCGGGCCGCTGCCGCGGCTGGCTCAATTGAAGCCATGAAAAATATGTCGGATGCCCGGCGTGATGGCCTGGGCGTGACGGTCAGCCACTTCAAAGCTGTTCGCTGGCTGGCCAGAACAAATGATGCGTCCGCTATGGATGATCTTGGTATTTGCTATCAGTTCGGCGATGGCGTAGCCGTGAATTTAGCGATGGCAGCCCACTGGTATCATCGTGCCGCACGGTATGGCTCGACGGATGGCATGGTTCGCTGGGCCGTTGCCGCGAAACAGGGAAGTGGTGTTAAACCTGATCCGGCCGCCGCAATACGATGGTTCACCAAAGCGGCTGATCGCGGATCCGGTTTGGCTATGTGCTGGTTGGGATCAATTTACGACGAAGGAAAAATAGTCAGCCGCCAGCCCCTGGTATCCATAGCGTGGTATAAAAAATCCGTCGCTGCCGGATCCTCACGGGCCTGCGAAAATCTCGGGGCAACCTATGCACTTGGGGATGGTGTACCGGTCAATTATTCCGCGGCCCTGACATATTTCAGAATTGGCGCGGCCAGAAAATCCAAGGATTGTATGAATTGGCTGGCCTACTTGTATAACAGAGGCATGGGCGTGGCAACTGATAAAACCAAAGCAGTTCTCTGGCACGCCCGCGCCGGTCAATTGTCCGCACAAAAGCGGATTGCCGCGGATTTTTATAATGGTTCGGGTGTGAAACAGAACTATGCCGCGGCGGTAAAATGGTATCGCCGGGCGGCTATGCAGGGTTCCGCGCAGGCCATGCGCTGGTTGGCCTGGTGTTACCAGAACGGCCATGGGACAACAGTAAACGATCCGCGAGCCTGGCGATGGTACAGAAAAAGTGCCGCCAAAGGGAACCTTCTTGCCGCTTATTCAATCGGATATTTTTACCACAAAGGCCTCGCCGTTCCGCAAAATGACCGGAAGGCTGTTAGCTGGTTTCGTAAAACCGCGCATCGCGGTTGCAGACAAGCGATGGCCTGGCTTGGATGGAGTTATCTAAATGGTCGTGGCGTTCCAGAGGATGACACGGCCGCTGTAAAATGGTTTCGTAAAGCCGCCAATTCCGGCAGCGTCGGTGGATTGTCGTTTATGGCGTATTGCTACGATAATGGTCGGGGAGTTCCAGTTGATCATGCCAGGGCGGCGATGTGGAAGGCAAAATTGGCCCGCGCACAGCGGCGGCACTGAATACAGGAGTCAATACATTGACGATGATATGCGGCCCCGCGCACGGTTCAGATATCGCAGGTTAAAAAGATTCCGCCTTGCCTCCCGTCTTTGGGTTGCGTCATGGTGTACTTCAGGAAAAATCTTTCGGACACAATCTGACCGGCAGTTGACAGCTGAGTTGTACGAACGGTACCGATCCGTTATTCGGTTCAACGCAGTTGAATCGACCGCTGTTCCACAACGCTTAGTCCAAAGCCATCCAGGCCGTGAAGCTTTTTGGGGCGATTCGTAAGGACAATCAGCTTTTTTAAGCCCAGATCTCTTAGAATTTGCGCGCCGATTCCCAAATCACGCCGCAC
>JAJZEY010000354.1 GCA_021805585.1 Planctomycetota bacterium | reverse complement strand
AAAGTCCCACCTTCAGGCCGCCGTGCTGGAGCATGGCCGCAAGCATGGCACAGGTACTGCCCTTGCCTTTGGTGCCGGCCACATGGGCCGATTTAAATTTGGTATGCGGATCGTCGAGCAATTTCAACAGCCGCCGCATTCGGTCCAGGTTAAAAGTGGTTGTGTTATACCGCACTATGCGCATACGTTCATAGTCGGTCTGGGAATTCAGAAATTCGATAGCTTTATGATAGGCGCGGTCCTCACCGGGTGGAACCAGTTTGGCTGCCACCGAAGCACCTGATTTTATCGCACCCTGAAGCGAAATCCGTTGTGATTCAACCCTTAACCCTAACCCTCGCCGATTTGCGTGTGGCTTCAGGGAAAGCGATGTCCGGGCGACTTTCTTCCCATTGCTGGTCGCGGACTTCTTACGTGCTTTCGGACGATTTTTAGACTTTCCAACCGTTACCATACCATAGATTGTATCAGACTGGTAAGCGGTTTACAATTCAACCCTATTTATTCGCTTAAAAGTAAAAAGCAGTCGTTATAATAAATTAATATTTCATAATTATACACAAATATTTTTATATACGTGGTATAAAGCCCTATAACACAAACGCGTTCGCCATGTCCTATAAAAGCGAGGGCCGAGCTTTCAAAGCCGTAATGGACCGATTCCCAAACGCTTCACGATTTGCTTGTAATGCCGATCCGTCGCCGTTGAGAACTCCCGCCTTACTGGGCGTTCACCAGTTTAGTCTTTACGTAATTGCAAATTGTTTCAACGGTGAAAACATCTCGGAAATTGTTAATATTCGGATCTTGTTCAAATCCGGAAAGGTCCGCAAACGGCATTCGCTTCTTGAGTTCCGCGATACCGGATTCCGTTACCTTACCTTCGGAATTTACATATTCCGGGTTTGAGAACACGGAATCCGGAATCATTTCGCCGGTGGGAATCTTAATGCCGAAAGCTTTTTCCAATTGAAACGTAATATCCAGGTAATCTATTGATTCCGCGCCCAAGTCCTTATTCAGCCGGGCTTCAGGCGTAACGTCATTCTCATCCACTGCCAGCGCCTGTGTCAAAACGTCGCGCACCTTGATAAATACTGGGTCATCCGTGCTTATTGTCATTGATCTTATCCTTCTGCAACTCCGGTGAATTCTATATAGGCCTGGTGCGCGGCACTCGTCGCACGCCAATCAGGCATTACCCGTACTAGTTTCCGGTAAAATGGTCATTTAAGCAACCTTGCTGGGCCTCCGAAGGTGCCGGGCGGTTGCGTTACAGTGTCGACTCATTGGACCGCCGCAACTGTCGCCATTGTCTGACCATCGCCTCATTCACCAAACCATCCAGCTTTTCCAGCGAACTTTCGCTATCGCTTAATTTCAGGTGGGCAAGCTCAATCCGACCGGTTATCGCCACATCATTGCCAATGCTGCCGCGAATTTTGAATTCACTCCGGTTCGTCTCCAGGGTCACCACTTCGGACCGCATGATCAGCGTCCGGCCCGGTTCAACAAACGAGCCATAGCGGATTCCGCGGGCCTCCTTCAGCACGACCAGCGAAGGCCGAAAGCCACTCCATTCCCGTACCAGCCAGGCCGAGGTCTGCACCGCCGCCTCCAGCATCAGAACTCCCGGCAACACCGGAAACCCCGGAAAATGGTCCGCCAGGTACTCTTCGGCGAGGCTCACATTTTTGGCGGACGTAATGTTTTTGGCCGAGGTGAATTCCTCGATGCGATCGACCAGACAGAATTTCATGGCTCATATTTCCTGAAAAAAGAGAAACCTGTTCATTAATCAAAATTCGACTGATCAAACCATACTGCGGCTTTTTACACAAATATCAGGATTTTGACAACCGCAATTGTAGCCGAATTTCGGAAAAACAGATTCTTTCTTCAACAGGCGGGCGTTATCGAATTTGCGCCCCCGCAATTTTCGCCACATGGTAAGCCCCCGTACCAATTCCGGGTGAGGCCGGTTGGCGTGACGCTTCCAGGCTATAAATCGACCTTTTTTAAGAATTCTTTGCTTCGGCGAACTTCTGTGCTTCGACAAGCGTATGTATCTAACTGAAAGGGAATGGAAAAATGAAAAATGTTTCGCATTTACTGTTGACAAGTGTAACAATGTTCCTATCATCAAGTAAGAATGCGGGCGGCTGATTTTGCGGGTTTTGGTGAAAACACTGGCATACCCACTGGCATAACCACTGCCATTATGGACGTTTGTTGTTGCGTCCAATCTTCCGCATAACGGCCTTTTTACCATGTGCCGTCAAGAAACATAGCGTTTTGTTTTCAGAGTGCCGGTTGTACAACGGCCCGAGTCTATTTTATTTAAGGAGTGTTTACCCATGGCTAAATCTAATTCATCCGAGCAGGGGCTTGTATCCGCGTGCTCTTTGTTCAAACTTTTGTCTGATAAGACCCGCCTTCAGATTGTTCTGCATCTGGCCCGGAGCGAATGCACCGTCACCGGGCTTTGCAAGGACCTTAAGCTGCCCCAGCCCACCGTCAGCCACCACTTGGGGCTGCTGCGGATGAACCGTCTGATCATCAACAAGCGCAATGGCAAGCAAGTGATCTACTCACTTGGTGCGCAGGCCAAAAGTGTAAAAAGCGGCATGAAATTTTCAGTCGCTCCTTATTCCGTTTCACTTGACCTGGACTAAGCACGGTCAACTGAATCGTCCCCTCGCGGCTTTTCTTTGATTAGTCCGGACGCGGTCCAGGATACCCTTAGCCAGTATAACAATTGCCTCGCCCGCCCCGGTTTTTCCGGGGCGGGCCTTGGCGTTGTGCCGGGCCAACACTTTTGATTCTCTCTTCCGTCGGGTAGCGCATTGTTATCCGCGCTGTATGAATGTGAATGCCGTTGGCAGGGGCGATGGCCTTGACGGATGGACTCCTTCGCCCGCACCATAGTCACGATGCGTTTACCGTCCACAAAACCAGACACCTACCAGCCGGAAAACAATGGCTGCACGGTTCCCGCGCTCGAAGCGCTTCTAACGCCTGACGGACAACGCCTGCTTGATGCCGTGCGATCTTTTATGGCCGATTGCCGGAATGAAGCCCCATCCATCGCTCAAATTGAACGCTGGCGCCGGGATTTTTCACCGGAACTGGTTCATACCGCCCTGGTTGTCGCACGGGCGGCAAGCGTGGCGAGTGGCCCACGTGGCAAATTTCCCAAGACATCCCACGTCGATCTGTTCTGGGCGGTTCCCGAAGCACTTGAACAGGCCACTTCGGGCGTGGTGGCCGATTACAAGGCACAAAAACTGCTTTCCCTATTGCCCGACACGCACACTATTTTTGACATCTGTTGCGGCATCGGCGGTGACACCCTTTCTCTGGCCCGTTATGCGCCGGTGGAGGCCTGGGAAATCGATCCTCAACGAGCCTGGATGGCCCGAAGAAATGTCGACCGGACCGGCCTTTATCCGGTGGTTGTGCATCAGCGGGACATCCTTCAGGCGGATATTCCAGTCCTTCCACACTGTGCTTTCCACTTAGACCCGGCGCGCCGCTCCGGCGGCCGAAGATTGAACGTAAATTCATCCATGGTTCCCGATCCATGGCAAGTTATTCAGAGGCTGAATTTCTGCTCCGGAGGTATGGTCAAACTAAGCCCCGCCATAGATTTTTCCACACTGCCACCCGGGCATCTGGAAATGATCAGTCATGACCGCGGCGTCGTGCAGGCATTGCTCTGGACACATTTGGCCGGCGAAAAGTTGGGCTGCAACAAGCGCACCGCGACCGGGATTACCGGAGGCGGTGCGCTTTGGTCGTTTTCCGGATCGCCCGGGTTCCCGGCCACTTTGCATGAACCGGCGGAATGCGTTTATGAACTGGATGGCGCGCTGACACGTTCCGGCCTTGCCGCCAGTTTTATTGCCCAGGCGGGGCTTATGCCATTGACCGTGGATGGCGGCTATGCCACTGGAATTGCACAATTACCGCATGCCGCTCTGGCCGCGTTTAAGGTTGTCACCGTGATGCCTTATGGCCCGCATCGGATTATCCGGTGGCTCAAAAGCCAGCCGCCCGCCGAAAAAGAATCCGCGCCGATTGTGGAAGTAAAAACCCGTGGTGGACTCGGTCTGGATACCGATCGTTTGCAGCGGGAATGGTCGGGTGCGGCCCGGCAATCATGTACGATTCTGATTTATTCGGCCCGCAGTGGTCCGATGGCCATTGTCGCCCGCAGACTCGCGGCTTCCAGCCAAAGGGTTTAATACCAGGTCTTGCCGGCGCTCCGCGGAAAACCCTTAAAGCCATAACATTTCCATAGAGCCAGGCCTTTCATGAAAACGCCATGGTAGTACAGATGAATCATTTGCATTTTTCCGATGCGCGCAAATGCGGGGCGGATCAGATGATTAAATACGCCGGGTGAAAACCAGCCGATGAGGACCGCGTTGCGGTCGGCGAAGCGTAATTTTCCGGTGGTCGGATTGATCTGATCAATGCCCGGCCAGAGGTTAAACTGACTTTCGCGCCCGCCGGTCAGGCTTTGAATGCAGTATACAAACGGATGGCCTGGTAGATAAAAGCTGATGGAGCTAGCCTCATCCCATCGGTCGGCTATGACCAGTGGAAGCGGTCCGTGCCCGGTCCGCATGGACATTCGCACTTTATTCACAGCCAACCCCCGAATGCGTAAATCATGCAGGCGAAACGCCGGGTCCCACCGCACCGCGGGAAATTTTGTGCCACTCGGATCAAGACGGGCTGCCAGCGGATAAAATCGCTGTGTGTTTTCCGCCAGCACATAAAGGCAGAATCCAAATACCACCGCGGTGATCAGCCAGCGGCGATAAAACTTGTTCTCCCGCGGCTGATTCCAGCGCAGCGTTGCCACGCCCGCCAGTAGAATCATGGCGGAAAAATATCCCGCGGCCGGCCAGTTCGGCTGAACTTTTGTCCATAAGCTAAGCACAAAATAGAAGCCGAACAGCGGCAGAGCCAGACCAAGCAGAAAGGCCCAGTGGGCGGTTTCCGCCGCGTTCGTCCGCCTGCGGCAAATTTTTACTGCATCCACAAACGCCAGAATCAGCAGCACAAACACAATGCCGGCGCAAATGCCCGCCTGGGATCCCAGATATAGTCCGACCTGTGCCGGAATATGCTCCAGATGTTTGATGATATTAAAATGACCCTCCAGGCCGCCCTCTCCTCCAATGTGGCGGAACATGACCCAGTTATGAGCCGCATTCCATACAAGGGTTGGAATTTGTATGGCCAGCATCAGCAAAACAGCTCCCAGGGAATGCCATGTGGCCAGCTTCCGCCTTAAATAGCCGTTAAATATTGCCGCCAGGGCCAGCGAAGGCACCAGAAACAGCGGAATCGGCTTGCATAAAATTCCCAGACCGGCCAGTAATCCCGCCAGATACAGCCACAACGCACCGGCTCGCTTTCCCGGCTGTTCCACAATTTTTCCTTCGTTGTCGCGGTTGGGTTCCACCGCCAGCCACAGGCACAGGCTCGCCAATGACCAACTTAAATACATGGGCGAATCAATAGTCATCAGAAGAGATCCGACCGCAAAAACCGGCATTCCCGCGGACAGCACCATCAGCATCAGGCCGGTGCGGTCGTCGCGGAACATTCGCCGCGCCAGTGCCAGACTTGCCAATCCGCTTATAAACGCAAATACTACCGCCGGTGTGCGAATAACCGGCATCGTGGCATGGGCTGCGCCAAACCAGCGGCCGACCACTATGGCCGCATGAATAATGGCGGCTATGCCCGGCCCTTTGGAATAGTAGCCCCATGCCAGATGTTTCGACCAGAGCCAGTAATGGCTTTCATCCTCGGTCAAATCAAACGGGCAGTTATGATATAAAAACATCAGATTGGAAAACAGGCCGAATGCCAGAATTCCCAGCGCCGTGCGGCAGGCCCATGGCCGCCGGATCCACGGCCGGACCTTTTCGTCCCATAGCGAATCCGCCGCGCTGTCCGATACAGGTTGTGTGTCTGTCATGCCGCTGTGTCCGCCTTTTTAATCCGGTTTCGCCGAGTCCATCGGCGGTCGGTCCTTGAGTGGCCGTTGGTAATGACCCCGGAATTTCTCCACCGGATATTTCATGCGATTCCGTATCATTTTGGCTTCCGCCGCCGCCGAAAGATCAATGTCGAGGCGGTTTGCCAATGAAATAATGTACATTAAAACGTCGGACATTTCGTCGGCCACGGCCTGCCGGAATGCCCCGTCCCCCAGGCGGGCATTCACCGCATCTTCACTGAGCCATTGAAACAATTCCAGCAATTCACCGGCCTCCACCGCCACGCTAACCGCCAGATTCCGCGGCGTGTGAAATTTTTCCCATTGCCTCTCGGCTACAAATTCCCTCATCATGATCCGCAATCCGGTTACAGTTGTCTGGTCATCGGTCATATTACCGCCCATATCATGAAAGCCAATTTAAGCCGCCGCTGTCCGCTAATTCCGGTTGGTTCCAGCCGATTGCAGCCTGATTCCCCCAAATCTATTACGATTTGGTTTCCATTGGGTCAACGATCGCAACCGTATACCAGTCCGCCACACGCGACTGCTTTCGGCAGTCCAGGCAGGGAATGCTGCCCTGTCCCAGGTCCGTACCGCAATGGCCGCACCGACCACGGTGTTCAAACAGGTCCACTGGTTGCCCGCAATGGGCACAGGTCCAGCAGGGCCCGGCGGGCGGATTCGCATGGCAATTAGGACAGTTTAGTCCCGGTCGGCGGGGAATTTTCTGGATGGTTTTCATTGCCCCGCTGATGCGGAATCCCTGCCATGCGGTGAACATGAGAAACACCGCCATGAATATGCTCCAGCTTTGATGGTTGTGAATCGCCCAAACTAAAAAGGCAGCGGCACCCATGATTCCGATAATGGCCGCGATTCTAAGGGCGTTTGCCTCGCCTACCACAAACCACAAACAACTCATCAGAATTTGTCCACCATCCAGCGGATAGACCGGCATGATATTGAATATCAGAATGATCAAATTAATGTTGAACATGGCGGCCATGAAATTTTGCACGCTGTAGGGCAACCCCAAATGAGCCGCCAGCGGTGAATGTGCGGCAAGATACAGGATTGGAAGCAGTGCGACATTCACCAGTGGTCCGGCGGCAATGGTCCAAAGCATTGCTCCCGGCCGCCGCGGGGTATCCACATACGCCACGCCGCCCAGCGGCCAGAGCACAATCGTGTCGGCCTTGCCGCCCACGCTCCGGCAAGCCAGGGCGTGCCCGAATTCATGCATCAGCACAATGCCAAACAGGCCCAGAAGCCCCGCGATATTCAACGCCGTGTTGTGCCGGCTGATCAGCCCGGTCGTGACCAGATAATAGGCCGCAATCAGCCATAACCAGTTCAAATAGACGTCAATTCCAAATATTCGGAAAAGGCGGATCGATCCATTTTTTATCGCGCCAAACATGGCAAACTCCTGGGGTTGAATCACAACGTGTTGTGAAGAATAACGAATTCCGCACCCGCAAAGCGATCCATTTGAATTGTAGAGGCTTTATATCCGTCCGGCGAGTCCATGCGGCATTCTTTTTGCCGCCCGATGTGTCGCCTTTGGTTTTCCAGTGTGAGGGGGAAAAATCCAGGCTATCCAATCGCAGCCGCCATATCAAACAAGCCAAGCTGTTCGCCGGGCAGCGCCTGCCGGGGGGCGCTGGAAAGCCATTCGGTTCGCTGGTTCTGGTGTGCCAGCGTCAGTATTGGGGCAATTCGCGGGTCCTGGTTAAACAGCTTCAGTACAATGGATGGCGAATTGCATTGCCTGCTTCTATGCAGAAGCACCAGATGCCGAGGCCATTTCGCCGCGCCATGCCGCGCTTCGGTTAAATCCAGAATATCCTGCACCGCTTCAAACGCCTCCACATTGGACAAATGACCCCGGCCGCCCATGATCCGCTTTTTTACCCGATCCGACCGGCGGCTGGAAAGCTGCATGTCCGAATCATAGTTGCTTTCCATTGCCAGCAGGTCCACGCCGGCAAACAACTCGATCAGTTCAACCGGTGCCCGCCCCAGGTCTGTCGCAAATCCCAGTCGGCTACCCCTGTATTCAAATAAAAAGCCCTGACTTCCCTGCTTATCATGCGGCAGTCGGAGTGTGCGGCAACGCACGTCGGGAAGTACGTCAAATGGTTCGGTTCCGAATAGCTTCAGCAATGGTTGCAGCGGTTTAAGCAGTTTTTCCTGACGCGCCAGCCGTCGCAAGGCTTTGGCGTGTCCTTCCGCACAATATACTTTTATTTCTTGCCGGCAGATGCCGGCGAGCCATGCGGGGCTGAAATGATCCGTATCCAGGTGGGTCAGGCAGATCGCACGAATATCCGCAGGCGTAATTCCCGTGCCGATCATGCGTTTATCAGCGGCGCGCGGGCCAATGCCCGCGTCAATAAGCGCACACTGGCCACCAGCCCGCAGAACTGTTGCGTTGCCTGCTGAACCGCTGGCTAAGACACAAAATTCCAACGCCATTGAGTGTTCCCTTAAGCCGCTATCGATATCGGTTTTGGCTGCCATTTCCACATTGCCACCAGTCCTGCGCCCCACAACACCAGCGCGCCATACGTTACCAGGCCCAAGTTTCTTAGAATATAAAACGGCGGCGGCAAAACCGTCAAAATATGTGACAATGCGAAAAATATCAGTACAAGGCCCAATCCCCGACCGATTGGAAGTTTCTGATCATATTCCCATTTTGCCGCCAGCAACGTAAGCACCAGCGGCAGCACCATGCAAAAATAATGGGGATGGCATATTGGAATAATCGGCAGCATAATGACGATTAATGTGCCCAGAAACAGATTCCGAAAAATCGCATCGTCCTTTCGCCACAGCCGTTCCAGAAGAAGCGTAATGGCCACCAGCACAAATGAAATAATCCAGTGGGCCAGCTTTTCGCCTTTATCCGGTGCGGGCGTTTTTTCACCTAAGTGCATGGTATGGTCAATCATCGCCAGAAAGGACGTGGAATCTGTTTTGTTCACATCCAGCAGTTCGCGCCCGCGGCTCTGGTTATGGTTCAGGCCCAGTGCGGGCTCAAGAACCACTTTATTAAGGGTTTTATACGCGGCCATCATTGGCTGCGGCCCCATGACCGCCAGCGGTATGATTACCACGCCCAATAGCACTCCCGCCGTCGCGCCCAGCAAAACCTTCCAGCGCAGCCGCCAGATTCCATAAAGCACCAGAAACGCGGGAAATATTTTTATCGCCGCCGCCAGTCCCAGTGCAAAGCCGGATCGAAGTTCCTTGCGGCCGGCCAGAGCTGCTCCGGCAACGCAGAAAAGCAACAACAGAATGGAATTCACCTGCCCGCGCACCAGCGCGCGGCCCAGTGCCGGCAGACAGACAAGAATCGGAATAATGCGTAACGCCCACCAGCGCCGGCAATACCGCGGCTGACCCCGCACC
>JAJZEY010000390.1 GCA_021805585.1 Planctomycetota bacterium | reverse complement strand
CGACACCTTCTAACATCGGGTGGCCGGGACTGCTGATAGGCACAAAAAAACTCAAAAAACATTGGCGAATCGCAGCTTGGCGATCTTCCCGATAAAATCGGGCACACCCCGTGGGGGGGCTGCCAATAAATCGGGCGTCAGGCCATGCTGGATTTTATGAAGTGGCGTTGGCGTTAAAAAATGTGGGCTGTGAAGACGAAAAGCCGCACCACGCCAGGAAAATTGGCAGACCCGTTCGTCGCCGGCGGCCATTGGCTGGGGTGTGGGAGACTGGCCCGATTCGCCGCATGTGGCCATAAGGCTGGGGCGGCGGGCGTCTGGTCCGCTTCGTCGCGTGCCGCGGATGTTCCCACAAATCATGCAGGATTACCCTCGTCGGCGGCGGGTCAATATGGGTATTCAAGCCCATGGTCAATCAATTTTTAATCTCCGCGTTAGGGCGCGGGAGATTTCAATAAAATTCGCTGCGGGGACACGGGGGCGGGACGCGGCCACGCAGCGTGGTTGGCTAAACGTGGTTATTTTTTTGTCGCCGTTTGAGCGGCGTGATTCTTGGTGCCCGTGGGGCGTTTGTGGTATATTCGCACCTCCTTCAGGTTGCGCTGCGGCGGCTTTGTCTGGTGCGATGATGCGGGCTGTGCTATGATACCCGTTGATTTGGCGTCATTTATGGTTAAAGGACAGCATCAAATGAAAATGCGCATTATTCCGGCGGTTAGTACCTTGGCACTGGTGATTTTGCTGGCGGCATGTTCAAAATCGCCTAAAGCGAATTCGGGGACACCGGCTCCGCAAGCGGTCGGTTCGTCTGCATCGCCCGCAACGCCGGCGATGCCGGCAATGTCCGGCACAACGGCCGCAAGCAGCGGTCAGGCAGCCGTGGTTGCGGACCTTGGCAATGCGTTAAAATCCGGAAATGTGGCGCAAATTGAAAATGCCTTCGTCACAACCACGCCGGCCGAGGTTCAGGCGGTGGCTGCGGTGGCGAAACTGGAAAGCGTTAAAACGCAGGTGGTTCAACTGGCGACTGAAAAGCTTGGCTCGCAGGCGTCATCGCTGGGTGCGTTGGTGGAAAAAATCGCCCCCACCAGCGGTATTTTCCCGACGCTGGCTTCACTGAAAACCAACCCTCTGGTGATCAGCGGGGAAACAGCGGTGTTGAATCAGGGAAAGAGCCTTGCAAAAGTCTATTTTGCACAGGAAGCGGGCACCTGGAAAGTGGATTTGCAAAAAACACTGGGCAGCTACTACCCGGACGCGGCGACCGCTGCAAGCAAGCTTTCCGCGATGACGGGCGGATTTGGTCAGGCATCAACGTTTCTAAAACAGGTGGAATCGGGTTTGAATGACGGTTCGGTGAAATCGTTTGGTGATATTCAGACGCTGGCGGCCAAATTTGAGGCGGCTGGCCTTCCCGGCGTCAACAATGTGAAGAATCTTTTGCATTTTTAAGGGGTCTGTGGGGCCAATGCGTCGCGGCGAAAATGCCTCGCATCGGGCGGACCTATCCATTATATGGTTGGACTGCCTGGCGGTGGTCGGGTCGGGCTTCGCGGGCGGAGTTTGACTCTGTTCAGACCGCCCGTATACTTTCCGTCTTTGATTCGCGGACCGCGCTTTGGTTGGCGGCGCGGGTCTGGCTTTTGTTTCCCGCCACATTCGTGCGGATTTTCCCGGAGGTAACGTACCATGGCAGATAAACTGGTTTACTTTTTTGGCAATGGCAAGGCTGAAGGCTCCGCCAAAGACAAAGTATTGCTTGGCGGCAAGGGCGCGAATCTGGCGGAAATGACCAACATTGGTCTGCCTGTCCCGGCGGGCTTTACGATTTCCACTGAATGCTGTGCGGCCTATTACAAGTCCGGGCAAAAATTTCCGGAGGGCCTGACCGCCCAGATTGACGCGAATATCGCCCTGTTGGAATCTTCGTCAGGCAAAAAGCTGGGCGATGTAAAAAATCCTCTGCTGGTCTCCTGTCGCAGCGGCGCGGCGGTATCCATGCCGGGCATGATGGACACCGTGCTGAATATCGGTCTGACCGAAAAAATGGTCGGCCCGCTGGCCCAAGCAAGTGGGAATCCGCGATTCGTCTGGGATGCGTGGCGTCGGCTGATCAACATGTTTGGCGACACGGTCATGGGTGTGGATCATCATCATTTTGAACATGAACTTTCCGCGGTGAAGGCCAAACGCAAGGTCAAGCTGGATACCGACCTGGATGTGGAGGGCTTGCAGGAAGTATGCTCCCGGTATCTGAAAGTGTATGAAAAGCAGACGAAGGAAAAATTCCCATCCGACCCGCGCGACCAGATCTTAAAGTCTGTGCAGGCGGTTTTCCAGTCCTGGATGAGTCCGCGTGCGATTAAATACCGCCAGATTAACGAAATCAGCGGTTTGGCGGGTACGGCGGTTAATGTGCAGGCAATGGTGTTCGGCAACATGGGTGATGATTGCGCCACAGGCGTCTGTTTTACGCGCGACCCGTCCACCGGCGAAAACGTGTTCTACGGGTAATGCCTGGTCAATGCACAGGGTGAAGATGTGGTGGCGGGTATTCGCACGCCGCTGGAAATTGTAAAAATGGGCGATTTTCTGCCGGATGCTTACGCCGAACTGCTGCGTGTGAAAGATATTCTGGAAAAGCATTTCCGCGACGTGCAGGACATGGAATTCACCGTGGAGCACAACACGTTCTATATGCTTCAGACGCGCAACGGCAAACGCACGGCGCAGGCGGCGGTGCGTTGTGCGGTGGAAATGGTGCAGGAAAAGCTGATTGACCAGAATACGGCCATTCTGCGGGTGGATCCGGCAAGTCTGGACCAGCTTCTGCATCCATCGCTGGATCCCAAAGCCAAGCGCGATCAGGTGGCCAAGGGGCTGCCGGCGTCGCCGGGGGCGGCGGTGGGCACCCTGGCGTTTACCGCGGAAGAGGCGGAAGCTCGCCATGCCAACGGGGAAAAAGTTCTTCTGGTACGCAAGGAAACCTCGCCGGAAGATATTGGCGGCATGCAGACGGCGGTGGGCATTCTGACAAGCACCGGCGGCATGACCAGCCACGCGGCTGTGGTGGCGCGGGGCATGGGCAAGCCATGCGTGGCCGGATGCGGTGCACTGGATATAGATGCCAAAGCGGGCACAATTACCGTGATTTCCGCCGATGGAAAGAAGCGGAAATTTACACGAAAGGATACGCTTTCGCTGGATGGCGGCACCGGGGCGGTTTTCGCCGGGGCGGTACCCACGGTTAAACCCGCCGTATCGGGCGATTTTGGCAAGCTGATGGGCTGGGCGGATGCCACCCGAAAGCTGCTGGTACGAACCAATGCGGATACCCCCAACGACGCCCGCGTGGCCCGCGAATTTGGCGCTCAGGGAATCGGTCTTTGCCGGACGGAACACATGTTCTTTGAAGGCGACCGAATTATTGCGGTGCGTGAAATGATTCTGGCGGATAATGAAAAAGATCGCCGCGCTGCACTTAAAAAGCTTTTGCCGTATCAGAAGAAAGATTTTGTCGGCATTTTCAAGGCGATGGATGGCCTTCCGGTTACCATTCGCCTGCTGGATCCCCCGTTGCATGAGTTCCTTCCCCACGAAGAAAAGAACCAGCGGCAGATGGCCCGACAGATGAAAATACCGCTTGAAAAGGTAAAACGTCGCGTGGCCGAACTGCATGAAGCCAATCCGATGCTCGGCTTCCGCGGCTGTCGGCTGGCGGTTGTTTTCCCGGAAATTCAGGAAATGCAGGTGCGGGCTATTTTCCAGGCAGCGGTGGAAGTTGCCGGCAAAGGCGTGAAGGTTCTGCCGGAAATCATGATTCCGATTGTCAACACGGTCAAGGAACTGGAATTCCTTTTGCCCAAAGTGCATGACGTGGCCAAGGAAGTTTTCGCCAAGGCGGCCCGCAAGGTGGATTACAAAGTCGGCACCATGATCGAAATTCCGCGGGCCGCGCTTACCGCGGAAAAGATTGCCAAAGAAGCGGAATTTTTCAGCTTTGGCACCAACGACCTGACGCAGTTAACGTTCGGCTTTTCACGAGACGATGTGGCCTCTTTTGTGCCGCGCTATGTGGAACTGGAAATTCTGCCCAAAGACCCGTTCAATTCGTTGGACCAGGAAGGCGTGGGCGAATTGATTAAAATGGCCGTGGCCAAAGGCCGCGGTGCCCGCCCTGATTTGAAAGTGGGCATTTGCGGCGAACATGGCGGCGATCCATCGTCGGTGGAATTCTGCCACCGTGTGGGGCTGAATTATGTCAGTTGTTCGCCCTATCGGGTGCCGATTGCGCGCCTTGCAGCGGCGCAGGCGGCGGTGAAGGAACGCACGGGTGCCAGCTACAGCACGAAATAAAATTCGGCTGAATTCCGGCGGACCGATTGCTTGGCGGTCCGATAAAATGAACATTACCAAAGACCCTGAAGGCATGATGCCTTCCGGGTCTTTTTTTTGACCCGGTGCGCGGCCAAATCGCCGCAAACGCGGCTTTTGGTCAAGATTCCCGCCTTTCAGGCCGATGCAGACAACAGGCCGCGCGTGCATCAAGCACCAGGAGTTTACGATATGGCAGGAACCCCGAACATGTTCAATCGCAGGCACTCATTCCGAAAATTAATTGCTGTCGTGGCGGCGTTTTGCGCCCTTTTAACGGCCATGGATATGGTCTGGGTCGGTTATCGGCGCACGATAAGCGTCTCAACAGGTACCACACGCATCATGGGGCCATTGGCGGCCAACGGAACGGTCAACTACCGCCGCGCCATTGACCGTCACGCCTCGCTGGGTATCACGCCGGCGAACAATGCCGCGATTGACCTTGTGCGAGCGCTTGGGCCGTCCGCGGTCGGCCAGGGAATTGTCGGACTTAATGCGATGAATCGCATTGGCATGAAAATGCTTCCGGCCAGGGGCAATTATTATGTCACATATCAACATTGTTACAATTGGATACATCCGGGCGATGTTCAGGGCCGAAAAATCGTACATCCGCGCGGGACACTGGGGCGGCACCCGTTTTCCGCGACCGCGCATCCGGTAACGGCCGCGTGGTTGAAGGCTAACGCGATTCCTCTGCATTTCGCACGTCTGGCGGCGGCGAAAGGCCGTTTTTTTATTCCGCTGCCCCGGCGAAGTCTGGGCTGGTATGCGCTGCCCAACGCCCCGCTGCCCTACCTGGCGAAAGTGAATGAAATTCAGGAGGCGCTGCTTCAGCAAGGCATGCTGGCGCTGCATGGTGGTGATGACGGTTTATGCAGCCGTGACCTGCTGGCGGCGCACAGGCTGGCCGGTTTGGTTGGCCAGGGGCCATTGCTGTGGCAGGGGATTGTGGGACGCAACATGGACCTTCGGGCCAGTCAGGCGGATTGGACATTTTTGCGGTCAAAACAGATCACGGCTGCCGCGGCAGGCGCGTATGGGGCGGCGGTTGCATCCCTGCCGTCAATGCGGCCACTGGCGCGGGATGTGGATCACTTTTCGCGGTGGGCCCAACTCGATTACGTTCAATGGCAGGCGGAAGACTGGTGGGGCCGGTCGGTGGGCGTACATGAGGCGGGGTTTCCAATACGGGTTTCGGCGCTTTTGCCGCCAAACTATACGGTCCGCATGATGCGTATCAACCGGTGGTATGACCGGTTTACAAAGGTGTTTCAGCAGAAGGGTGCCGGTGCGCGGCGCAAAGAACTCAACGGAGTGGAACTGCGGCTTAATACACCGCCGAGCGGCACAAGAATGTCGCGTCAGCGGCTCTATTTGAGTCTTATGGGCGCGAATTTTGATTCGTTGATCGCCCTTTCGGCGCGCGTGAAAAGCGCGCGCCGCATCACCGGCACGCTGCTGGCGTTGCGGCGTTATCGGATGGACCATGGGATGTACCCGCGAAGTCTGGGGGAGCTGGTGCCGAATTATCTGGCACATTTGCCGCTGGATGCGTTCACCGGAAAGCCGATTCTGCTGGTGCGCGGTCGGGGGACATATTCGCTGGTAATGGCCGCGTCATTTGACAGCCTGATTCCCGCCGGACAAGTGCCGCAGGCGGATGGTCAGATGGTGGTGAATTTAGCGGCGCGTTGAGGGGGCCGAATTTACGGCCCAGGGCACTTGCGGGCCATTGCACAATTGCTGCAATTGCCATTTGCGGCGAAGAATCCATTCAACGGTAATACCGGCGACAAACAGCAGAAAAAAGAGCGTGTTGTTGTACAGGGGAAAACCGCTGCGCTGCACGCGGTTGTTCGCCGGTTGGGCGGCCAGAATACGCCGTCCCAAAGAACTGATGCCGCCAAGTTCGCTGAAGGCTCCGCCGGTCTGGGAGGCGATTTGCCGTAAAATTCGCGGCTCGGCCGCCAGCTTGTCCATTTCGCCGATGGGGGCGATGACGTAAAAATCAGAGGTGTCGGTTCCCAGTTTTTTTCCACCCTTAAACGCGGTAAAAACAGCATGGTATTTGCCCGGCAGTGAAGGCACGATGTTGCGCTGGTAACCGCCTGGTGCGCGATGGGAAGCGTGCATGCGCAGGCGACGGACTTTGCCGTCCGGATAAGTGACGCTGACAAAACCATGCGCGTAGGCGGTGGATTGCCCGTGCATATCCGTAACCGCCATTTTCAGCCGCACGGGCTGGCCGTTTTCATAGCGTTCACGGCGGATCATAGCGGTCACGGATGGACCATGTGCGGTTTTAACCTTGCTTTCGCCAGCCAGCCAGCGGACCAACTGTCCCCAGAACCGGTGATAGGGGGATCTTGCCCCCATGGTTCCAAGCAGCAGATTCCAGCGATAAGTGGTGTCGCCGGCAAAGGCGGCGGTGCGGCCTTTGCCATAATGTTCAGTGGCCAGCACAATCGCGGGCTTGCCATGAACGTTGGCGCGCGGATCCACAAGCAATACGCTGGCTCCGGGTTTGGGACCCGCCAGGGCCACGCAGCCGGCCAGATTCGGGAGTTCCGCGGCACCGGCCTGACCAGTGGGTGAAATAAACCACTGGGCAATACCTTGAAAAATGGAATTCCGCCGGCCGAAGGCGGTTAATTCCGGCACAAACGGCGTGTTCAACTGCGCCGGACTTGTCGGTTCCAGCGATACGGGAAAAGCCGCGGCCAGATCGGTATCTCCCCAGGAACCGGCGGCGAAATTCTGCTGGCCGCCGATCATCATGAACCCAATACCATGGCTGATGGCCTGGCGCAACTGGTCCTGCTGGGCCGGGGACAGGAAATTGCTTTTGACATCTCCGAGGATAATCACTTTGAATTTTTCCCATTGGGCCAGCGTGGTTGGAATGGCGGTAACACCGTTTTGTGCGCCGCGCACCATAAAATAGCCGGGCCGGGTTTCGATCAGACTCACCAGGCTGATATTTGGATCCATGGCCAGGGTATTTTCCAGGGGGCCGACCTCCGGCCGCACGCGCCCTTCCAGATACAGCACGGCTATTCGAGGATTGGTAATAAGCATGGGGAATTGCTGTTTATTGCCGGCGGTGGAACGTTCCTGGGGGTCTACCGGAATACTGGCGAGCAGCACCATGCGTCCCACTTTTTCCGGTGTGAATTTGAATTTAACTTGCTGGGGAATCGGGCCGCTTTCCAGCACCAGCCGATGCGAGGCAAGTTCTTTTTTTCCGTGCATAAGCGAAACGCGCACGGTGCGGTCGTTAAGTGCGGTGGAGCGGATTAACGCCGTCAGCGTGACCTGGCTGCCGACCGGCGCGGACTGCGGCCCGTTGATTCGCACAATTTCAATTTCCGGAACCGCTTTGGCCTGGGTGGAAGTGCTGCCGACGCGGACGGTGTAAACCGGGACATCGAGTTGGGCAAGGCTGCTGATTTTGGTCGGCCCGTTTTGAATGCCGTCGGAGAAAAGCACAATCTGTTTGCAGCCCGCGTTATAGGCCAGCTTGATGGCCGTGGGCAGATCCGTTTCTTTTCCGTCCGGTGCAATGGCCGATAAATCACGCGCGGCGGTCAGCGGCGCGTTGTGAACGCCGTCATATGCGAAATAGAGCAGTTTGAAATGGTGTTTCAACTGGCGTTCAAGAATTTGAGCCCCCAGCACACTTTGCAGATATCGACTCGGTTCATTGGGCTGGTCGCTGACGCTCATGGAGCCGGACGCGTCCAGAACAATGCCAAGCGTACCGACGTGATGGGGAATGTTGATCCACGCGATGACCGGCTTAAACAGCAGCAGCACCAAAAATACAATGCCGGTGACGCGCAGGGTAAACAGGGTAAACATCCGCCCACGGCCGAGAAACTGATAGACCCGTTGATAAAATAGCCAGATTGCCCCAGCGGCCAGCAGGCTGGTAAGAACAATAGCCAGCCACGGGTTACGCATGGGGGCAAGGAAGCCGGCGCATAGGGCGTAAAATATCGCACCGCCGCCAAGACTTATTGAAATCCATGGGATTTTCGGACGTGGTGTCGTCGTCGGGGTCAGACTGGTTGCCGCCGCCGGGCGCATCTGCAGAAAGCTGTAGACCAGAAGAGCCGCGCCAAGCACGCCCATAACCACGGCCCACCAGGCAAAACCATGCTTGCCCAGGAAATCCATGCTGACGCTGGCCAGTGGATGCATGAATCCTCGCCTTTTAGAAGCAATATTCCGGCCGCTGTGGTGGCACGGAAATGAATAATCCGGTCGGTCAATTCCCGGTCAGTTTCAGCTTTTCTGAAACAGGCGGGTTCCGCCGCTGGAAATAATAACGCACGAATCGGAAATTTGTTGGGTCTGGCGGATTCGTATTCGGTTAATCCTGATTTGCAGGCGCGACAAAGCACTAGCGCGGCTGGCGCAACGCAATGGGCGGGGCAAGCAATTCGGAAATCAGATAGACCGTGCGGGTATTTTGCGGACTGGCCAGTACGCGGCGGATAACCTGGCGCATATCCCGATCTTTTGCGGAGCGGGCAACGCCGGGTTGGGGGGCTTTGGGTGCAAGGTTTCGCGCCGTCGCGGGCGGTGCCGCCTGCCGCGGTGCGGGGGTGCGTGTGGCGGGTGGCCTGGTTGGAGGTGTATGTGATCCGCCGGGTGCCGTGGACTTGCGAACCGGCGTTGCCGCGGTCGGACGCGCGGAAATAGGCGCGGATTTAAGGGGCGCTGGACGGTTGGGTGGTGTGGCCTTGCGTGTGGGCGGCGGGTAGGCACCGGTTGACGGCCGCATGGTCGCGGGCGGTTGGGGTTGCGGCTTGACCGGTTTTCCGGGATTGGCAACATTCGCGGGATTGGCCTGGGCGGCTCTGCGGCGCGCCTGTTCGCGCGCCAGGTCCTGAATGGAAACGCGGCCGGCCAGGATTTCCTGGGCCAGCAGTCGGGGGTCGTTGGGCAGGTCAGGCATTTTAATTCATCCAGACAATTCAACCACCGGGGTGGTGGATGAGGGTTCCAGAAATCATGATTATCATGATCCTTATGATGAATGCGATTATTGCGATTCAGTGGCCGGCTTATCGG
>JAJZEY010000299.1 GCA_021805585.1 Planctomycetota bacterium | reverse complement strand
CCGATCTCCGCTGAAGTTCCATAATCATCGGCCCGTCCAGCAGACGGGAAAGTGCGGCACGAACCGGCGCGGTGGCCTGTTTCATGATCAGAATTTCCTGTGCCGGATCGGGATATTTTACCAGCGTCATGAACATGAAGCGGTCCAACTGCGCTTCGGGCAGCGGGTAGGTGCCTTCCTGTTCGATTGGATTCTGCGTGGCCAGAACAAAGAAAGGTTCCGGAAGCGTGTAGGTGTTATCCCCGGTGGTGACCCGATGTTCCTGCATGGCTTCCAGCAGGGCCGCCTGGGTTTTGGGCGGGGTGCGGTTTATTTCATCCGCCAGCACAATATTGGCAAACAGCGGCCCGCGCACAAATCGGAATTGACGGCGGCCGGTGGCACGGTCTTCTTCCAGGACGTCGGTTCCGGTTATGTCGGAGGGCATCAGGTCAGGCGTAAACTGAACTCGCTTAAATTCCAGTTCCAACACATCGCTTATGGTTTTAACCAGCAGTGTTTTGGCCAGGCCGGGCACCCCCACCAGCAGCACGTGGCCCTGGCAGAACATTGCGGTCAACACCTGTTCAATGACTTCCTGCTGGCCCACAATGACTTTGGCAAGCTGTTCGCAGGTCATGCGATAAGCCATGGCAAACTGTTCGACCGCTTCAACATCCGTGGCACCCACACGCGAAACGTCGGCTACCGGCGATGCGGCGGTTCCGCGTGCGGTGATTGTCGCGGGTGGAGCGGAAGTTTGCACTGGCTCGCGATCAGGGAAAGCGGTCGGGGCGGCCTGGACCGGAGGGTCGTCCGCAAGGGGAATCGCGCCGTCAGGCGATGTTGCGACCGCCGCGGGCATCGCTGCCGGCACCGGCGCGGCAACCGGCGGAAGTATCTTGTCGGGGTCGGAAAAGCTCCCCATAAAATTCGCCATGCGCCAAACTCCATTTATTTACGGTTCCGGTTGAATCCGGCCATACACCAGGCTGCCGTAAAAGCCGCAATTCAGGGCGCAACTTTTAGTCAGACTCTGATTAAATACAATACCATTGAACCCGATTTATTGCCTGCTGCAGGCT
Organism: Planctomycetota bacterium; assembly: GCA_021805585.1. The sequence continues at coordinate 8,424 of JAJZEY010000299.1, read as the reverse complement.
AAAATCCGTATCGGAAAAGCGGAAAAGCGGCACCAACAGGCATTTTTCCGCGGAAAAGGCCGACCGGTTAAACCCCGCCCGACATTTGGCTTAGAACCCAGGTTTGGGCCGGGTGTCGAGGGCTTGAAGCGCAGGCTGGTCGCGTTTAGAGTAACCAGTCGGTTTGGTATTTGACGGCTAGGCGTTTTCATGCGTTTGACAGATATTCTTCGGCCCCAGGATGTGCTTGCCCCGATGCAGGCCACGGAAAAAAAGGCGGCCATAAAAGAGCTGGTTGAGTTGCTGGCAAAATCTCCGGATGTCAAAGATCCGGAATTATTGCTGGCCAGCGTGCTGGAACGTGAAGCCACGCGAACCACGGGCGTAGGCCACGGCCTGGCTATTCCGCATAGCAAATGCCAGGGTGTCAAAAAGCTGATGGTCGCCATTGGAAAAGTGACACCCTCCATCAATTTTAATTCAATTGACGATCAGCCCGTCTCCATTATTGTGCTGCTGGTCAGCCCGCCGGAACAGACGGCAGCCCACATTCAATGCCTGGCCAGCATCAGCCGGCTTATGACCATTGAAAGCTTTCGCAACACCCTGCAAAAATGCCAGACCGGCGCGGATATTTATGCAGCCATAGCCGATCGGGAAAAGCTTCCGACGCGCCGGGGGCGTGAAGCGACAAGGCACCCCGGCAAATAACGCGACCCTATATATAACGTCGCCGGTAATCAACTTGACCGCTTGTCGGCCGTTTAGGGATGACCGGGGTGTGGCCAAGAGGGGCCAGAAGCCGGGCTGGTCCAGAGCGGTCGGGGCGGCCTGGGCGGGTTCCTCTGAATTCCGCAAATATCACGCCAAGTACACGCCCCCTTTTTCGCCGCCGCCATTTAACCGTCCATTATTCCCGCCCCCGTTATCAGGTCCCATTGACCGACACCCCATATAAAAGGTAGCCATGGTAAAAACCGGGGTCTATCGTGTAAACTAAAAAAATCGCGAGGCGGATTGTGCGGAATGCGATTCGCCACCGGAAGTTTTTCGCTGGAACCAAATAATGCGCGAATATCTTGACCTGATTAAACTGGTAATGGACAACGGCGTGCGTAAACCAAGCCGCACGGGCGTGGACACCATATCCTGGTTCGGCGCGTTTTACCGGGTGAATTTGGCTGACGGCTTTCCACTGCTGACCACCAAAAAGGTGAATTATCCGGCGGTGCTGCGCGAGTTGCTCTGGTATCTTTCCGGTGAAGAACATATCCGAAATTTGCGGGCGCACACTAAAATATGGGACGCCTGGGCGGACGAACGCGGTGAACTGGAAACCGCCTACGGGCGTTATTGGCGGCGTTTTCCGCACCCCGTTCAGAAAAGCCATGCGCCGGTTCGCGAAACCGGACAGCCAACGGCCGAAGTGCGGGAAATTGATCAGATTCGATATGTGATAGATGAAATCAAACGAAATCCCAACAGTCGCCGCCTGGTGGTCAGCGCCTGGGAACCGGGTAACGCGGAAAACAGTCGGTTGCCCCCCTGCCATTACAGTTTTGTGTTTCATGTGCTGGACGGCCGCCTGAATTGTCATTTGTCGCAACGGTCGGGAGACATTGCCCTGGGCATACCGTTTAATCTGGCCTGCTATGCGACACTAACGCAGATGATTGCGCAGGAATGCGGATTAAAACTCGGCTATTTCGGCCACACTATTGTAGATGCACATATATACGTGGCCCAACCCGGCACGCCGATGGCCGCCTATGATCACCTGGCCGGTTTGCGCGAACAATTGACACGCGACCCGCGACCGCTGCCCAAACTGCACATTGCAAACAAGCCGTTTGACGAATTAAAATTCGAGGATTTCACCGTGGAAGGCTACAACCCGCATCCGCCGATCAGCTTTAAGGTGGCGGTTTAAGTTCACAGGCGAGCGGTCCGGGTTCGATTTTCCGAAAAGGATTTTGTTTTGCGCATCAGCCTGATAGCCGCCATGACCACGGCCCGTCTTATAGGGGCAAACGGCGCACTGCCGTGGCACAAACCGGAAGATTTACGCCATTTCCGTGAATTGACCACGGGTCACACGGTGTTAATGGGGCGCAAAACGTATGAATCGGTTGGTCGTCCGCTGCCCAAACGCCGCAATCTGGTTTTAACTCGCAAAGGGTGGGCCACGCCGCCGGCGGGAATAGAGAGGGTAGCGACACTTCAAGAGGCGATTGATCTGGCGAGCCGCGCCGGCGAAACCGAACTGTTTGTGGTTGGCGGCGCGGAAATTTATGGCCTGGCGCTCCCCGTTGCGGTTACCATGTATTTGACGTTCGTGCACGTGTCGCCGGAACCGGCTGGCGATACCTGGTTTCCGGAATGGAAACCGGAGGAATGGAAAAGGGTGGAGACACGACGTTTGCCGGACCTGGAATTTGTGCGGATGGACCGCATTGCCGGCGGTATGGCGTCACACAATCACTCGAAAGGCCTGTAATCATGAACTGGAAATTGACCACCGGAATTGCGCTGATCGTCCTGGGGGCCGCCGCACTTGTGTGCAAGGGTATTACATGGCAAAGCCGCAAACCGATTATTCGCGTCGGCACGGTTCACATGGATGTCACGGTGAACCACCACTTGATGGCTGAACCGCTGGCTGCCGTCGTGGCAATTGCCGGAGGCGTGGTTTTAGTGGTATGGAGCCGGCGATCCACAAAACCATAACGACCATTCAATAAACAGTTCCTGGCCATAACAAGCGACGGGTGGGGCCGTGCGCGAAGCCCGTGCAAATAGCCCGTGCATGTGCCGGACTTAACACAAGATTTTATTCCGCGGAATTCCAATTCAGCCGCCGGGCTGGATATAATAAGGGCAAAGGAAAGGAGGCAATCCTATGGCAATCATAAAACCCATAAGCCAATCGCCCAGGAGGGAAATTGAAGACTATGCACACGGCGGATTTGTGCTGCATGCGGCCATCCACGGATTGTCCAGTGTCGATATGGATGCCATTCCCATACCGGGAACGTGGAGCATCCGCCAAATTGTGCTGCATTTGATGGATAGCGATCTGATTGCCTCCGACCGCATGAAACGTGTTATTGCGGAGGAAAATCCGATGCTGGTCGGATTTGATGAAAGCGCCTTCGCGGCCCATCTGTTTTATACAGAACTTGACGCGGCCACGGCGGTCGATATTTTTCAAAAGAACCGAACCCTGATGGCGGAAATTCTGCGGCGTCTGCCTGCGGAAGCCTTCACCCGATCCGGCACCCACAGCCAGCGTGGACGCATTACCCTGGGCGAACTGCTGACCATTTATGTGCGGCATCTGGACCATCATTTAAAGTTTCTGAAACATAAGCGCCAGTTGATTGGAAAACCGTTATGAGCAAGTATGCAGGACCCGCGGCGAACCGTCGGAAGCGACAGCCAGCGGGCACCCGGCCACACGCGGCTCGCCCGGCGAAGCGCGGCGAGGCGGTACACTATGAACAATCGGCCGGGTTTATTCTTTTCCGGCAAACGCCCGCCGGACGGGTCTATCTGCTGCTGGACTACGGCAAACACTGGGATTACCCCAAAGGACACCTGGAAAAAAGTGAAACCCAATGGCAGGCGGCCGTACGCGAATTGGCCGAAGAAACCGGAATTACGGATGTGCAGCGTGTGGCGGATTTCTGCCGACGGATGGAATACCGCTTTGTGTCTTCCCGGAAAGGCGCAGTTCACAAGCGCGTGACTTATTTTATTGGCCGCACACTGGTTCAGGATGTGGCCGTTTCCGAAGAACATGTGGGATTCGCATGGCTGGAATTTGACCAAGCCATCGCCCGCCTGACATTCGATTCGGCGCGTGAAATTCTAAGGCATGCCCATAAGCGGCTGGAAGAATTGGTCGGCGGGAAATGACGTTAAATCGACCGCGGATCGCCAAAAGAGTCGCCGATTTATGACGGCAATTGCCGATACGGGAATGTCCGCGCCCAGGAACATTTACGACCGGTGCGCAAGATGCCCATGCTACGGGATATTGCTGGAAGACGGCATTTCCTTGTCTGCTTTTTAAATGCGGGCCCCTGCTTTACCGCTTCACAAGCTGTTCCGCGGCCTCCGCTTTGCTTATCCATAAACTTCCGTCCAATACACGCTTGTGAACGTTAACGGGGCCGTTCTTCAGCTATTTTGCCGGTTGCCGGAAACATTGGCGGAGCCCAATTCACTATTTGGAGGTGTGCCCATTTTTATTGGGAAGGTCGCTAAGCGGCAATTCGGCGATATTTTGGTACCCATCGGGCGTCCTGGCCTGCCAGTCGCTCAGCTTTCACCTGCGCCAAGGTCTCCTGATTCGCGTTGCGGCGGCAACGCCGGCCCGCTTCATCGTCGTCGCAAACAGGGAAATGACTTTTTGGGAAAGCTTTTCCGCCGGTACCCCCCTTATCTATGCCATATGTCCCTTTCCCGATAAAAGCGGGCACACCCCCTATTTCGCTTCGGGTGCCGCGGCGCGCCGACTTTTTATGCGAATATGGTACAATGCTGAATTGCGGTTTTTTGCGATGAATGCAAGGGATTACTGTGGCAGTACTGACGGTTGAAAACATTGAAAAGGCCTATTCCGGGCGGGTTATTCTGAATGACATTTCCCTGCAGGTGCAGAAGGGAGATCGCATCGGTCTGGTCGGGCCGAATGGCGCGGGTAAAACCACGCTCATGAAAATCATTGCCGGTATTGAAGAGCCCGACCATGGTAGAGTCGCCATAGCCCGCAGCGCGGAAATGAGTTATGTATCCCAGCAGCCGCGGCTGGACCCGGAACAGACGCTGCGCCATCAGGTGGAGCTGGTATTTGAACATTTACGCGCCGTGGAACGCGATATGGAGGCCGCCGCCGAGCTGCTGGCCAAACATGCATCCGGCCCGGAACATGACGCGGCGCTGGAACGGTTTGACACGCTGCAATCGCATTTCCAGCACAAGGGCGGCTGGGAAATGCAGCGGCGTGTGGATACCGTGCTGGATCAACTTGGGTTTCGTGAAGCGGAAATGGACTTGAAAATTTCCGCCCTTTCCGGCGGTCAGAAATCCCGCGCGCAGCTCGCCTGCATGTTGCTGGAAGGACCCGACCTGCTGCTGCTGGATGAACCGACCAACCATCTGGATATGCCCATGCTGGCCTGGCTGGAACAGACGATCAATGAAATGTCCGACGCGGCCATGGTCATCATCAGCCATGACCGCTATTTTCTGGATTCCGTGGCGACGCGCATTATTGATCTGCGGCATCATAAGATTGAAGAATACACCGGCAACTATTCGTCTTATATGGCCCAGCGGGCGGAACGGCTATTGGCACAGGCCCGGGTGTTTGATCAACAGCAGACTTACATCGCCAAGCAGGAGGAATACATCCGCCGATTTTCCGCCGGCCAGCGGGCACGCCAGGCGCGTGGCCGCAAAACCCTGCTGGAGCGTTTCAAAACGGATACGGCCATTTCCGGCCCGCGCAACGACAAGACGCGCATGATTCTGAATCTGGAAGTTCAGAAGCACAGCGGACAGGAAGTGCTGCGCGTGGAAGGGCTGTGTAAAGCCTATGGTCAACGCGTGCTGCTGGATAATCTGGAATTCAACCTGCCCCGCGGCACACGATTGGGCATTGTAGGTCCCAATGGGTCGGGCAAAACCACCCTGCTTAACATTTTTGCGGGTCTTATTAAACCCGATGCCGGCGAACTGCACTGGGGCCATGCCGTGAGCCTGCAATATTATCGACAGGAGCATCAGGACCTGACACCTTCGCATAACGTCATGGAGGAATTGCAGGCGACTCGCCCCATGGCCAGCCCGCAGGATATTCGCGATCTGGCCGCCCTTTTCATGTTCAGCGGGGACACGATTGAAAAGAAAATCAGCACGCTTTCCGGCGGTGAAAAATCGCGCGTGGCAATGGCCAAACTGTTGCTTAAGCCGGGCAACACGATTCTGCTGGATGAACCGACCAACCATCTGGATATGGACACCTGCCAGGTGGTGGAAGGCGCACTGGAAAGTTTTGACGGCACGCTGATTGTCGTTTCCCATGACCGCTATTTTCTGGATGCGGTCTGTGATCAGATTCTGGCGATACAGCCCGGAGAAAACGGCACCGCCGAATGGGAAATGGTGAAAGGCGCGTACAGCGATTATATGACCCATCTGGCGAACAAGAAGAAGGCGCAGACGCAACAGGCGCGGCAGACCAGACTTAATGACAAGCGCCGCGAGGAACGCAAACAATCGCAGGATGCCGATCGGAAAAAAGCCGCGCCAACGAAAAATTCCGCGCCGCGCGTCGCCCCGCATCTGGCCCGGCTTTCCGCACAGGAAATTGAAAAGCTTATTGCCCGTCACGAGGCTGAATTGCGAACCTGCGAGGAGTCTTTCGCGGACCCGGCCATCGCCAGCGTACCGGCAAAACTTAAACGCACACAGGACCAGTATGAGCGACTCCGCGGCGAACTTGCCCAGGCGATGGCCGCGTGGGAAATAATTTCCGAGCAATAAAGGCCGCCGGTCGCGGCGGCCTTTTCAGTGCCATTCGAATACCACGGAGATCCAGTCCTTTTTAAGCTGCGGTCCCAATGCGCACCCGATAACATTCACACATCCGTCCGGAAAATGGATGGCTTTCCCGGAATTGTGCGGGCAATTGAAGATAATTTTTATTTGGTTCAGCCAAGTCATATAACCGCGCATTGCGGCTTTTTTTAATCAGCCAGCCGATATTTTAAGACGCAATCCGGTACCAGGCCGGCGGCGGTGAATGTCGCTTGAAAAACGCTGTTTCTCCGTACAAAAATTGCCGAAGAAAGAGACTAACAGGAGACTGTGGCGTACGCAGACTCTCCCATTCACCGCGCTTTTGAAACATAAATTGGCCGCGGTGATCAGCCGGGTCGGTCCGGATTTTTCAAGCCAGGTCGGATATACATACCACCAGCAAGTCTCCCTGGCAGGAGTTGTTTTATGATTGGAAATGCAAAATCCCACACGGCGGCGGTCCGCCAACGTTTTGCGGCATGGAAAGCCGCTGCGGATGCCAGACGATATGCCAGGGGCTTCAGCCTGACTGAGTTATTGGTCGCCGTCGCGATTGTCGGGCTGCTGATAAGTCTGGTAATCGGCGGACTGGCGCGAGCTCGAGAATTGGGCCGCCGGACCGACTGCCTTTCCAACCTGCATCAGCTCGCGTTGGCGGCCAACGAATATGCCACGCGCTATCGCAGTGCCATGCCCTCCGATTATTTCACGCCTGCCGGGACCTGGTATCAGGAATTGAAAGCCTTTGACAGCAATATGGCCGCCAATGTCATCTGTCCGGATGCCGCGACACCTTCGGGCGGTGTAGGCACGGCCAGTCTTGCCTGGGGATCCATTAATATGTCCGGCCCTCCTTATTCACCCGGTTACCCATGGCTTGCCAATACGGTCGCAAGCTATGGTTTAAATAGCAATGCCAGCCCTGGCGGCGGCGCGGGGGCGGTATCATCCCTGGGATCCGCCACCCTTGGGGGGAATGATCATTTCTACGGCAACGTCTATTCGGCCAGCAGCGTGTCCGGGGTGGGCGGTTCGTCGGTACAGGGGAACGTTATTTCAGGGGGATCTGTTTCATTCACCGGAAATTCCGGTGCCAGCGGTTCCATTGAACAGAATGTTCAGGGCCTTGAACCGCCCAATGTGGCCGAGATATTTAATCAGATGGTCGCCTCGGATTCCCCGTGGTCCGTTTCTTCCCAGGGCGGTGGGCAGGGTGGCTCCGGCAGCGCCGCGCTGGACTTTTCAACCCATCCGATTCAACTCATCAATGGCGATTTTTCGCCCAAGGGTCAGATCACCATTATCGGATCGGGCACTCTTCTGGTCACCGGGAATGTGGATATTTCCGGTCAGTTTCCCTCCAACCACACAGGCGGTGCGGTGAATATGAACATTGTCGCGCTGGGCAATGTGGATTTTCAGGGTCAGACCGCGATTAATGGAGATATTTACGCTGCAGGAAGCGTTTCATTCCACGGCGGCTATACCTTGAATGGCATGGTGGTCACGAACGGCACGTTCACGGATCGCGGCAAGGGTACGATTGTGCAGGGCACTCTGCCAACGTTTGATCCGCGCGCCTATCAGGGCGCTCTGTTGCCCGACGAACCGCTTTTTGCCGATGCCATATGGGTGGATGCCGCACCGCAGCCGCTGGATCCGGTGCCAACGAACCTGAATATCGGCAATTCAACGCTTTCCAACAGCGACGAAATGGGTATTTTTTGCGTAAATCGGCATCTGAACGAGGTGAACGTGGTCTATACGGACGGGTCCGCCCACACGGTGCCGCTGGCCAAGCTGTGGCAACTGCGATGGTCACCGAATTTTATGCCGCACACGGTATCGGTGCCTTCA
>JAJZEY010000564.1 GCA_021805585.1 Planctomycetota bacterium | reverse complement strand
AATTCCCGCGCCGGCGGTGGCACTGAAAACCGCTGTGGTCGTGGGCGATGTATTCGCTGAAAAATAAAGGATAGGGTTGGGGTGGCTCCCCGCACTGGGCGGGAACGAATCGCCGATGTAATAATCGTTGGCGTCCAGTTCCACAATGTTATTGGCACCGATATCCAGGTACGGCCCATAGACCGTGTTGGAAACACCCACGCGGAAGCCTTTGGTTTGGGAAAGGGATCCGCCGTTATATCCCGCATTGCCGGAGTTACCCGGTGCACCATCGTATTTGCCCGGCAGATAGCCCAATAGGCACTGCGCCAAATATTCATAGGCCTTACCCGATTGGATCAAGCTGTTAGCCTGATAATAATATGTTTGACCCGCAGGCAATGTCGATTGCGGATAAAGATTAAAATCCGAATGATACGCCTGCAGGCCGGTGCTGATGGTACGCATATCGCCCATGGTCGCACTGATATAGGCCTGCTTTTGTGCGGATATGACCGCAGGTACCAGAATGGCAATAAGTATGCCGATAATGGAAATCACCACCAGAAGTTCGATAAGGGTAAAACCGCGATATTTTTTAGCCACAGAGGGCACAGAGGACGACGACGACGGGACGACGGGCGCGAACCGATGGTATGAATCCACATTGATCACTGATCTTTGATCATTGATCATTGCTCTTTGATCATTGGTCATTGTTTTTTTTGTTCGTTGATTCGTCATACGGTTACTCTTTTTGAGCTTACTTCCAATTACCCGTTGCGTATTGTTCTGCTTATCGTTCACTGTCCGCCGTAGACCACCACGTCATCGGACGCAGGGGCCTGATTGCCGACAGTCACGCCATTTAAATTCTGGCCATAAATGTGATCCGCCCCGGCGCTGATCAGCACAAAACCGCCCAATACCGGATTGCCGACCGCGTTGACCGCTGTAGTGGATCCCAGGTCATTGGTATTGACCACATCCGTGGCCAGCGCGTTGGTCGCGATGGTGGACGATCCGTTGAACGAGGAATATTGTTCCGAGGTCTGAGAATTATTTTTGGTGGTAAGTAACAAAGCGGTGGTGTAGGCACTGTTGCAATTCAGATAAAACGCCGCTGCGGTCCCGGAATTAGCCGCGACCGGATAGCCAGTGCTTCCCGGCATGCCGGGCACCTTGCGGAAATACAGAATCGGTACGCCGGCGGGAAAATCATCATACAGCGTTGGAAGCTGCGTGGGGGTTGCGCCTGCGGCAGTGGGTGGAACCGTCTGCAAATCGCCGCAGGAGGCGGATGGATTGTAATACGCACTTTTCTGTGCGTAGTTGTTGCTGTCGTCAATAGGGCCGGACCCGGGGGTAAGGTCCACCACGCCGCCGGCAATGCCTGAGGTAGAACCGGTATAGGCAAGCGTGGCCACACCGGCCGGGGCAGTCTGGCCGGTCGGATAAACCGTCCCCATCAGGCCCAGCACCAGGTTCTGTGTACCGGTAATCGCCACACCGCCCACTTTCACATTTCCCAGTGAAATATCCGATTCGCTGAACGGCCCCGGATAGGCATTAAAGCTGGAATAATAGCTTAAGCAGGCAGACTTGATGGCACCAAGTTCCGCCTCCGTTGACGCCGAATAGCCGGAATTAATGGCACTGGAAAGGGCTGGCAGCAAAATAGCCATGAGGATGGCGATAATGGAAATCACGACCAGCAGTTCAATAAGCGTAAAACCGCGGCGGCGGCCTTTGGCAACCGGCAACGCGCCGCCATCAGCGATTAATGGCGGTTGCATAAAGCCATTGGCTTGGCTGGAGGGGAGCAGAGTGAATTCCCTTACTTCTGAATTCTGGATTCCGCGAGCTGCAATCTTTGTGTTGTTCATAACATCCTCATTCCTTACTCCGGCCTCATTTGCGTGGTCCGGCTGCGCGGCCCGGGACATCCTGGTTGCGCGAAACACGGGTTTCAGCTTCCGCCACCGCCAATGGTGGACAGCAGTTTGATGTACGGCAGGAAGACCGCCACGACAATGGTTCCAACCACGCCGCCAAGACCGACAATCATGATCGGCTCCAGCAAGCTCACGAGCGAACCGACCAGCACATCGACTTCTTCATCATAATTATCCGCGACTTTCATGAGCATTTTGTCCAGGTCGCCGGTTTCCTCACCCACGTCAATCATATTGACCACAATAGCATCACACACGCGCGAATTACGCAGCGGCGTGGCGAAGCCTTCGCCCTCACGGATCGCATCGTGGACTTTTTGCAGGGCCTTTTCAAACACCATATTGCCGCAGGTATCGCGGGTAATGCTGATGGCTTCCAGAATAGGCACACCGGCGGAAAGCAGCGTGCCAAGTGTACGGGTCCAGCGGGCGATGGTTCCCTTGGATACAATTTTGCCCATAACCGGAATTTTCATTTTCAAAAAGTCTATGGCATATCGGCCCGGCTTGGTCTTACCGATAATTTTCAGCAGCAGCCAGATCACAAATGGAGTAGCGATAATTTCCGCCCAGCCATATTGATGGGCAATCCAGTTTGACGTGTGAATCATGAAAAGCGTTATCGCCGGCAGACCGGTTTTAAACGAAGCAAACAGCTTCTGGAATTTGGGAATAACGAAGTACATGATGCCGGTTACCATAATCACGGCGGCGCTCATGACGACAATCGGGTAAATCATGGCCCCGCGAATACGCCGCTTGAGCTTCTGGGCTTTTTCCATGAAATCCGCAAGTCGCTGAAGAATCACATCCAGCACGCCGCCGGTTTCACCGGCCTGCACCATGTTGCAGTACAGTTTGTCAAATACTTTCGGGTGGCGCGCCATGGATTCAGAAAGGGTGCCCCCCCCTTCCACATCAGAGGCAATGTTATCCAGCGTGTCGCGCATCAGGCCGGGCCGCTGCTGCTGGTGAAGAATTTTCAGCGATCGCAAAATCGGCAGACCGGCATCCTGCAGCGTGGAAAGCTGACGGGTGAACTGGGTAATAAGTTTCAGCGAAACGCCGCCAAAGTTAATGTTAATGGACCCCGGCTTTTTCTTGGTTCCGGCGGCCCCGGTCGAAGCGGTGGATGCCCCGCCACCCCCCGGCGCAGTTTTGCCTTTCTTCAGGGCCTTTTCCTTGATCTTCATCGGAAAATAGCCCTGCGAGCGAATTTTGGAAATCGCATCATCCGAGCTTTGGGCGTCAATTTCCGATTTCACGGACTGCCCGGCGGCATTCAAGGCTTCATACTGAAACACTGGCATGGGTTTGCCTCCGCAGACCCGGCGGATATCGGCCGGGTCGAAAGTTTTGGAACTCTACAGAATGGCACGCGCCAACCGGTTCCTTATAGTTGTTATAGGGAAAGCGGTCTGGGGCGGATAGGGGGCAGGCCCGCGGAACGCCTTTGAAGGGGCGAAGTATACCCTTAAATGGGCGAAATGAACCCGGCCGCGCTGTCAGTTGAATCCGGAGGGCTTTCTGGCCGGCTTCCGGCCAAATATTGGCGGGAAAGGCTCGATTTTCTAAAAAAAGGGCCAGTTTCCGCAAAAGCCGACCCATTTTAACCGCCAACGTGATATTATATCCATATAGTGGAACGGGTTATCGAACCCGGCCAACGCGCAACAGTATGCCCCCTGTTCAGACACATGGACCTGCTATGAACCCACGCCATCCGACCGAAGCATCCCCCCTGCCAGCCTTCCTGAATTCGGCAATGGAACAGGATTTTTTTGCCGAGGCCGGTACTCTGGTCCGTCTGGCAATGCGGGAGGACCTGGGTTATGGGCCTGCGTCCGGAACGCTTCCCGGCCCGGAAACACCGTCCCGCAGCATCACCGGAGATGTCACCTCTCTGGCTGCAATTCCTGAAAACCTTCAAGTCCGGGCCTTTCTTATCGCGCGGCAAGCCGGTGTTGCCGCCGGATTGATTCTTTTGTCGGCAATCGCCACGGAATACAGTGATCAAATTGAAGTGAAACTGTGCGCACAAGATGGCGACGCGGTTGCAGCGGGTACCACGCTGGCGACAGTTTGGGGTCCGGCGCGGGCGATTCTTTCGGCTGAACGCATACTGCTGAATTTTGTGGGGCGGCTTTCCGGCATCGCCACGCTGACCCGCAAGTTTGTTACCGCGGCACGAACCGGGTGCGGACCGAATATGGCCTGTCCGCATATTTGCGATACGCGCAAAACCACGCCGGGCTGGAGGCATCTGGAAAAATATGCGGTCCGCCGGGGCGGCGGCTTGAACCACCGCATGGGCCTGTACGACGGTCTGATGCTGAAGGACAACCATCTGGCGGCACTGGCCGAGCGGTTGGGGCCGGGGCATACGCTGGCGGATTTAACCCGCCACGTTCGTCAGGTAAGCGCCGGCGGAATTCCCATCTGGCTGGAAGTGGATACGTTGGAGCAGCTTGGCGACGCACTGCCGGGCGGCGCAGACATTATTCTACTGGATAACATGCCCCCCGCCGCGCTGCGGCGGGCCGTGGAAATGCGCGACCGGTTGAACGCGCAGCGCCGACCGCTGCTGGAAGCCTCCGGCGGCATCACGCTGGCCAACATCGGCGATGCCGCCGGCAGCGGAGTGGACCGCATCAGCGTTGGCGCATTAACCCATAGCGCTTCCTGGCTGGATGTGTCCATGGAATGTAGCACCGATGGTCCGACAGGTGCCGCCCACCATGGATAACAAACCACCGCATCAACTGAAAGCCGAACCTTCCGCGCAAAGCGGTCCGGAAAATCATATTAATAATATAGCTACATATTTATATGATAATGAAATATTGTCCGTCGGTCGGATGGCCGCCGGACTGGGCCTTTCGGCCGCCGCGGTTCAACAGGGCCTGGCCGAACTCGCAGCCCGCGGCTGCATCCTGGAAACCAGCCCCCAAACCGTCGCCCTGCAGGCGACCGGCTGGCCGTTCTGGCGATTCATACTGGAAAAGGCCTGTTCGCGATCGAGCCGCCAACTGGGCCGCAACACCCTGGTTTTTGAAAGCATCGGCAGCACCAATGATGTCTGCCTGCAAGCTGCCGGACGCATGGGCAACAACCGCCAGCCGCTGGTGGTGCTGGCCGACCGGCAGACCCGCGGCCGCGGCCGCTGGGGCCGAAACTGGACCGCCGATGCCGGACAATCCGTTTTAATGTCGGTATTGCTGCCGGATGCCGCGCTGTCCGCTGAAACATTGACCCTGGCCGCCGGAGTCGCCTGCGCTGCGGCTGTGGAAAGGCGGACCGGCTGCACGGTAAGTCTGAAATGGCCGAACGATTTACTGAGTGATGGGCGAAAACTGGCGGGGATTTTAATTGAAACCGTTCCCGGCCGGTCCGAAACAGCGGCCACACGAACATGTGTGCTCGGGCTGGGCCTGAATGTCACCCAGCAATCAGCTGACTTTCCCGCCGAATTATGCCCGCGTGCCACCTCGCTGCGCCTGGCGACCGGCCAAACTTGGGACCGGCTGGCGATTATTGACGCCCTGCTAAGCGAACTGGACTCCATTGCCCGGTCGGATGGCGTCCCGGCGGAAATTGCCAACGCCTGGAAGGCCCGGTCCCAGATGCTGGGCCAGGCGGTGCGCGTGCGCTGCCGGGGACAAGATATTCGAGGCCATATTGCCGATATTGACCCGCTGGCCGGCCTGGTGGTGCGCGACCATGCCGGGGCGAATCATTTCTGCCCGGCGGCGGAAACCACTCTGCTGACGGAATAGACAATTCAGTGCGGCTGGTGGCCAACGCTTAATTTATGCGGCTACCAGCGGCTGAGGCCCGGGTGCCGCAGAGCGGAATATCAGGGCATCCAGGGATAGCATGCCCGCGCCTGCCAGCAGAACCATCGCCAGCATGGCGATCAGCGCTAAATTAAAATCAACACCGCCGAAGCCCTCTCGATGCATCACCCAAAGGGCCACAATCTGGTCAATAATTATCGGGACCGCCACCACCCGCGATAACAGGCCGGCGATCAGCAGGATTCCGCCAAAAAATTCCGTTCCGCCGGAAATCGCCGCCCAAACTGCTGGCGGAAGGATTGGAAAGCCGTCGGTTTTAATTTGCACCGTAAACTGATGCAGCCCGCGCCCGTCGAAAAATCCGAACAGATGCTGACCGCCGTAGTAAATAAATACCGCGCCCAACACCAGGCGAATCAGAAGGATGCCCAGACTGATCGAAAACAGCGAACTTTGGCCTGAACAACAGGATTGTGCGGGATTTGACATGATGGCGGCACTCCTAAAAAAAAGACAATCAGCGGCGGGCTTTACCCGCGCCGCAATACAAAGCCATTGGCTCCACCCCCTGATTGCGGGCACCAACGCCGGCGCATAGAACTTATTCAGGGTGGGATTGAACATCAGAAGTTTTGGTCACAGCTTAGGCGGGATACCGACCGATTGAATTTTACCGGCAACGGCATGGGGATACAAGGTCGCTCTGTTGAGGGTTTTGGCGGAGGGCTGCCGGTGGAGGGGATTTGGGTGCCCCGCCGGTGCGGGTTGGGCGTCTGGCCTGAAATTGGCAATCCGAGGCGGGCGAGGCGCAGGTACCTGCGGAAGCGTATGAATGTCCGCAGCCGCACCGTGGTGCCAATCGGGGCTTAATCGCACGTTATGGCGAAATCGAGCTTTCGGCTTGGGCCAGCGCTCGGTGATGCCGGTGCCCATTTCAGGGTTGGCTGAAAAAAAAGGCCGTCGATTTTATCGACGGCCTCTTGCACGTATTTGAAATTCATTCCGCCTGCAGCGGATAAGTCTACGATCGGTTCAGGCCCGAGCGCGGCGACGAAGCAGCAGCAGCGGCAGCAGACCAAGTGATATAACCGCCAGTGACATGGGTTCCGGAGTGGCGGTAGCCGCGACATTTACGGAAGACGCACCGTTGATGTCATTAATAAACTGCACAGCCGGAAGGTTGTTAACGACCAGGGTGTTACCAAGTTCAAAGTTCCCTGTGAGGGCTGGATTAATAGTGGCGAAATTGGAAGCGGAATCCGCGTAAAGGGTACCGGTTCCGGTGCCTTGATTGGTAATCACCGTATTGGAGAACGTTGAACCGGCCGGGGAAACATCCTGGGCCGATCCGCTTACCGACACGCTGGCATTGCTGTTGGAGAAGGAGTTGACGGTACCATTGGACATCAGAAGAGTCGCGCTTGTTCCGGGCACAACGATAAAGTTATTGTCGACCCCGGCGAACGAAATGGAAGCCGCACCGCTGCCGGTGTTGCTTAAACCGGCGACATCCAGGGCGAATTCCGTCGCATTGCTTCCCATTTTTTGGCTAACGGTAACGGATTGCCAGGTAAACCCACCAAAGGAACCGGAACCAAAGCTGTTACTTGCGTTGGAAGTCAGATTGGTGGACCCGGCATTGGTGGTAATGGTGACCACAATGTTACCAAAGCCCGCTGAAGCACCACCAAAAAGAACCGCAGACGCCGCCAGTGCACAAATGGAATTCAATTTCATAAACACTCTCCAGAAAAGAACCAAAAAGAAATCAATTCAGATGGCGCAAAACAGCATCGCCATCCTGAATAATCCGCTTTCATCCGCTGTGGGCAGGCTCACAGTATCCGCTGTACCAGCCCCCGGCGGAGAGTCGCGTCCTGGAGGTTCCGGGGAAGTTCCGGGAAATCTCCAACGCACACTCCGGTGCAAAATCCAAGCCAAAACCGGCGGCGAAATCTGGAATCCTTAGCAAGCATTCAGTTATGTCCATAGCCGCCAAAGATGCAAACCATAAACAGACACGACAAACTTGTTCGGGACCCCGGCAGACCAGCCGAGGAATTGCACTGAGTGGAGTTTATATTGAAACCATTACCAAGTCAAGAAAAAACTTTAATTATTCCTATTTTTGAATATTTCTCTATTACGTTAGTACGCGCCGCTAATATGAATAATTTTCGCATTAAGCCGCCCCAACGGCAATGGCGATTTTGTGACAGCCTTTGGCTTTGCCTTCCGCTTCGCAAAACGGTTAAGATGCGCAAATTGGTAATCCAACGGCGGCTACGGACCGCTCTTTTAAGGTTGAAAATCATGTGTTTGAATCGTTTGGTGGCTTTAACAAAGGCTATTTTGCCGTTCCATATTCGACCGTGCCGTAGCGGCGGATCGGTTGGGGCCAGCGGGGGAACCCGTCGGCCGTCCCCGTCAATCTACGCGGCAGGTCGAATCCCGCTCCTGATGGCACTGGCGATTTTTGTGGCATTGGCCCAATCTCCGCCGACCGTTGCAGCCGCGAACAGGCCTGGCCTCTCCCCGGCGCTCAAGGTGGCTTTGCACGATTTATCCTCTGACCGTTATCAGACCCGGCAAAAAGGCAATCGCGAAATTCAGCAATTTCTGGCGGGCCAGATGGCCATCATGATTCAGGCGGTCGGCCCGGAAAAAGGGAATCGTGTCACCAAAATTCTTCGCTTCAATGTGGAAGTTTCCCGCTGGGCAAAGGCCGTACTTTCGCTGCCGGTGGCCGCGCGTGCCGCGATGTTTGAGTGGGGACTTGCCCCCAAGCGTATCCATATCGTCGCCAAAGCGTTTTCACCACATTCTAGTGTGCGGGCCGCAGCGGCCAAAGCCATCGCCCCGTGGACGGGCGCAAACGCCGACTGGCTTTTACTGCGGCTCTTATCCGATACGCATCGGCTGGTCTATTTAGCGGCAATGGATGCTCTTTGGAACCACAAACCGACTACGGCCATGGTGCGGTTGATTTGGCTGAAAGTGATCGCCAATGGCGGGCAGTTTATTCCATTTAATCCGGAAGGCCGGTTTGTCATGTTCCACGGGCAGAAAATTATTGTCCCGAAACCCAATAATTTCTGGGTAGAACTTCAGGACAGCGTTTATGCCGAGCAACTGATGGAACATTGGAATCCGCCGGAATTGCCCGATCTGTTAACGGCGGTGGCCCGTAGTGCCGCAGAGAACCCGAACGGACCACTGGCGAATTTGTTCGCCAATCCGGGCAATGCGCAGGTGCTGGGCTACATTCGGCTTTTCCGCCTGGCCAAACCGGTTTCCGCAGTCCCCTATTTCCTGTATTTGCTGAAAATGCCAGGCAAATTTGGCAGTCAGATGAATTTCAACAATACGCCCACCTATTGGGACAGCCACACAAATGTGGTGTATCTGTTGTCCATGACGATGGGACGAAAGTTGTCGTCATTGGGCTTTTTCCATTCGCCCTTTTTTGGCGGGCGATGGCTTTTTCACAACAAAGGAGATCAGGATAAGGCGACCAAAACACTTATGACCTTCTTCAAGGAAAAGCATGTGAAAACTTGGACCCCCCCGGCAAAATCCGGCACAAAGAACAAGCCCACGTTGAAACCAGGGCCGATGGGTGCCGGAGGAATTCAGTTGCAAAATGGTGGTGGGGCGAAACCTTTAATCCGTTATGCGGCGTTGCCGGCTGCCAAATAAGGCCCCCAGCGTTGCTGCGGCAATGCAGAGCGGGAGTTTTGAGAGAGTAGAAAGTAGAGCGCATCAGGATAGTATAAAAGAGTGGCTGTCGCCGAAACA
>JAJZEY010000440.1 GCA_021805585.1 Planctomycetota bacterium | reverse complement strand
CAGACAGTTTATATCCATAAACCATGTACCGAAAACCGGGCGATAATGCACATCATGCCGCGCTCCGGAAGCCTCCAGATGCAGCAGCGCGGGTGCGAAATTTCCCGGAATAAACGACAGCACATTTACCGTCCCGCTTTGATACGCCAGAAACGCCGATTGCGCATCCGGATAATTTTCCACGAGCAAACGCCGACAACGCACGGCGGATCGATCGTAATAAAATGGATTCGGCTTAAGCAGCAGATATTCATGAAACCGCCAGTCCGCCAGATAATAAGGGCCGTCCGTTACCAGCCAGGGTGGCCGTGTCCAGCGGGCGTTGTAATGCACAAAGCCTCCGGTATGGGTTAAAAATCGCCGCATGGACCCGGCATCCAGTGGGAAAAACGGGGGAAAGGCCATCAGCGAAAGAAAATATCCGCAAGGCCGGGTCAAATGGACCACCAGTTCGTGCGGGCCAGGTGCCTGTACGCCCACCGTGGAAAAGGGCGAATGATGCCGCGGGTGATGCACCAGCGAATAAAAATAGGCGCGTGCGCCGGCTATATGAAAATAAAGCGCCACGTACCCGCCCGCCGTGGACGGATGGAGCATGCGCCGCCATGAGAAAATAAAATTTTGCGCCGTAACCGGATCGCCATTGGACCAGCGGGCACCCTTCCGTAAATAGAAATGATAGGTGCGCCCGTCCGGTGACAATGTCCATTTTTTCGCAATGCCGGCCATTGGTTCCAGGGTTTTCGGATTGTATTGGGTCAACCCCTCCCATAATCCCAACGCCACGCGGATGTCCTGCATCCACGTCATACGCTGCGGATCCAGCGTATGAATCTGACCGGCTTCGCAAAATACAATGGCCCCGCGCTTGCCGGCGGCCGATGCGGAAAGAAAAAAACAACCAAATCCCACCAACAGCAGAAGTATTGTGGGAAAAAGCAGCGTCCGTTTCATGGCGATAAGAATAACCGATTACCGTTCGCTTCAGAAGCCGACCCGAGGCCGGGCAGCTTTGCGTCAACGCCGGGATTTAGAGTCTGAAGATTAAATGTCCGCCCCGGGGCGCGGCTGCTTGCTTTCAACTTTCTGCTATTCGCTCCCTCGGGTCCGAGGTTTAGCCATCCTGGCCGACGTCGTCGCCTCCGCGTCTGATGCTTTATAACCTTCCCGCGAACGACAGTCCGGCCCAGGCCGCCTTTTCGGATCCGCCCCCGGTCCTGATACCAATTCCAACGTTACCGCTCCCCTGCGGCTTTAATTTTCGTGCGCATTGCCAATCACGGCGGACCAACGCGGGGGTAAGTGTCAGGTGCGGACATCCTCCAGCAAACTGATCGAAGCAATAATTTCGCGACGTACCATGACCCTGGCCCGATTGGACCGTACGCCAAGTTCACGGGTCTGGGCGATATAATATTCCTTGGTTGAGCCGCTGTCCGTCATATCGTGTACATCGGCTTCATGAAGCAGCAAAACCTCTGCGTGAAGATCGCCCAGTGTGCCGATATAAATAAGAGGTCCCGGCGTGTCCAGGATGACAATCCGGCCACGCCAGATCTCCAGTGGATCGGTTTGTGCCATGTTTTCCATTGCCATCCTTTCCGACTGTGTGTTGAGGCCGCGCGATGGTACGATTATAGTGCCTGAAATGGAAACCGGCCTGTTCCGGTGAACGGCGGAAATTCAGGGGTAAATAGGTCCGGCGGATTGGTGCGGCAAACTTTTCCTTCGCACTGGCCAAAACCGGATCGGGCTTTTGAAAGGAATCTTCCATGGCGCGAGTTCAGAGGTTCTTGACCGGAAAATATCTGTTTTCCCAAAGCCCGGTACGCGGTGCCACCGGCTGGGATCGGGCCGCGATGCTTCTGCTGGCGGCCGGAGTTTTGTTCGCCATGCAAACCAGCGTTCGCGCGGACCAGCCATTTGACCGGAAAATTGCGGCCCGTGAAGCCAAATTAACACCAAAAGATGCTGTGGAGCGGGTCAACCTTGCCACACTTCTGTACAACCACCATGAATACAGTCGCGCCATGGTGCTCATAAACCAGGCGCTGGCCATTAACCCGCAACTGCAGGATGCGCATCTGCTTAAGCGGCTTATAAGCCGGAAATTGGGCGCCGGCTCCGCAGCGGGTGCCAAAACCGGTCCGGCGGCGGCCACCAGCCAGCCGGTTCATAAGTTGCTGACCATGAAACAGATTTATTTGGTTCGGCTATGGGAATTATCGCGGCATGAAACCGCGCCGCTTCAGGGCCTGATTCTGGATCGCTCTAAAACCTTGAACAAATTCTGGCATAAGGACATTCTGCTGAATCGACGTTATCAGAACCCGCCCCCGACCCGGCTGGATTACGAAGCGTTTATCAGTCCGACCAATCTTAAACGCCAGATCCAGCTCATGCGGAGGTTCGGCAATCCGGCTATTTTAAGCAAAATTGAAATTCAAAGTGATCCCGACGTGTTGCGTACCTACCGCACCTACATTCAGCCTTTTGTTCTGCAAAGTTGTTCAACCGTTGGCTGCCATCGCGGCCAGGATTTCAGTGGGTTTAAACTGTTTGGTGCCGGCGGCGTGCCGAATGTGCGCCAGACATACACAAATTTTTATATTCTTACCCATTATCGATACAAGGGCCAGCCGCTGGTAAATCAGCATAATCCGAACATGTCCCTGATTTTGCAATATGTCGCCAATCCCGATGTGGCCGCATACCGCCATCCGGGCAAGAAAGCCGGCCCGGTCCGCCGCCGGGTGGACACCAAGCGAATCGTGGCCTGGATAGAATCCTTGCGGTATCCGCATCACAGTTATGGATTTACATATGTCATGCCACAACCGGCGCATCAGCCGTAACACGAAATCGGGCTTAGGGCTTAGGCCGTTACGCGAATCGTCAATTGGTTCATTGCCTCTGCGTACTCCCTGCGTCTCTCTGCGGCTAAAATTCACTGCCGCGGCTGATATGACCTGAACGCTGCTGAGCGGACTTCCTGCACCACAAGCGATTTGCAGATCATGGGCAGGATGCCCAAGCTACGGGGTGTGGCCGGAAAAATTGCCGACCCGCGCGCTACTTTTCCGAGGTCCGCAGGTTTTGCCGAAGTGGCGATACCGTTATAATCATTGGCAGACCTGCGCGCCAACAATTGCGGGCCGCGACGGGGTGCCACCGGCCGCATTCCGTACCTGACGGAATGAAAAGCCAGAGATTCGGCTTCCCGTACTTTTATACTGGAAGTCATTCGTTGAATGCACAGGAGCAACGGTATGGCGAAAACCGATAGGCCGAAGTCTGAACCGGGGTTCTCCCTGTGCGGTTATCTGTTGATTGCCACACCCGCACTCGGTGATCCGAATTTTTACCGGTCTGTGATACTGCTTATTCAACACGACCAACAGGGCGCTATGGGGGTCATTCTGAATCGGCCGTTGAATAAAACTATTGGCGAAGCTTGGCTGCAGGTAAGCGGCATGGCCCGGACGAATTCCCATCCGCTGCATGAAGGCGGCCCCTGTCCCGGTCCGCTTCTGGCGCTGCATAAAATGAAACCGCACACCGATTTGGAAGTTACAAGCGCCATTTATGCGGCTATTTCCAGCGAATCGGTTACGGCGTTGGTGGAAGGCAACGCCGCGCCGGTCAAGTTCATATTTGGTAACGCGGGTTGGTCACCGGGACAACTGGAAGTTGAAATCCGTGAAGGCTCCTGGCTGCTGTTACCGGCCCGGCCCGAAACGGTATTCGGCTCCGCCGAAGGCTTGTGGCTGCACCTGACGCGCGAGGCCTCTCGCCGGGCCGCGGCACCATTTATTCCAGACCATATTGTACCCACCGACCCGCATATGAATTAATCATCGACCGAGCCGGAACTATATATAACTTCTGCCGCCTGCGGAGGCTGGTGCCCCCTTGCGGATCGTTCGCGACCGCGGAAACAGGCCGGTTTTGCGGGCAAAACGCATCCTTGAAAGTATCCACGATTCCCACGTGCGGTATATCAGGATTAAATACCCGTGTGCCGGAATTATTTACGCCATTACCCGCCTTGATATAATTCAAAGCGCGGTCGGCTGAATCATTTCCCGATAGGTGACCTGATAGCCCACGCCGGCAAACAGCGCTTGGGCCGCGGGATTGCGTTCCGCGGCAATCAGTCGCACCTGTGAAACGCCCTGACCACCTGCCCAACGGCGGACTTCCTTGAGCAATTCCGCGGCAATGCCTCTGCGCCGAAATTCCGGAAAAACTGCAATTTCATGAATAAAGGCGTAACGCTTACAGACGTAAATCGGAATTTCATCCATCAGATTGGCCACCAGCGTTCCGGCAAACAGGGGATCAGCGCCATCCGCCTGAGGCACCTTTGCACACAAAACCAACCATTGCGGATCGTTTATGATGCGGCCGAGCCATTGCGGATATTTTTGAGAAATGTCCGGCCGCAGACTCCAGCGCAGCGGTGAATACTCTTCATGCTGCCTTTCCACACGCAGGCAGAGGTCGGAAACATACGGCACATCAGCCGCAGTCGCGGGAGAAACAAGAACTGGCGTATGGGTATTTTCAGCCATGCGCTAATTATACCGGCATATCGCCCGCAGGCTAGAACGCCCAAATCATGTGCTTACAACCAGTTTGGCTTGCCACTATTTTGATGGCATCGCATGGATGCGGGCGTAAAGCAGAATATTTTCCGCCAGCTTCTGCGACCAGCGAGGCGTTAAGCCGGAAATTCCCCAGCAGTTTGTGCCAAGGAATCCGGAGGTCATATCCGACCGCGACATGACCACCACCCAGCGGTGATGGATCCGTATCCCGAAAAGCCGCGGTTTGGTCCGCGCATGATGGTGGTTTTGATAGTAAAACTTTCGATAGGCGACTTGCCCAACATTGTTGCCGGAAACGGACCCGGTAAATTTGCCGGTAATGATGACGGCACCGGCGGGCAAACGACGCAACGGGTGTGCAGGATAAATTTTTGCAAGCATCGTCTGTACGGCAGCGGTAAACGCGGGGGAACCGGCTGCCGAATCAATAAACAGCATTCCACCATGATCCAGATAATTTTTAAACGAACCAATATCCGCTGCGGCCGGCGTCCAGCCGGCGGTCCCGGTCAGATGCAGCAGCGGAACGGCTTGTGCGTTGGACGGGATACAGGAGACATTTTTAACCTTCACCGCCAGGCCGGAGTCCAGTGCGGCCAGCCGCGCCAGACGTGGCCACGCGCCCGGCTCCGGATTCCAATTGCCCTTGTATTCCAGAAGGCCCACAGTGATCGATTTTGTCGGCGGCGAAGCCGGCGTCGGAACATGTAACGATTGCAGACGATCGGGCAGAAAGCTTTTGCCGGTCGCGTATAAATAAAGATTTTCCGCCACCTGCCAGTCGGCCGTGCGCGAGAATTGCCGTCGCTGCCAGATTCCTCCGATATCCAGCGGACTGACGATCCAGGTATCTCGCACGCCGTTGGAAAGACCGAACAGGGGTGTGTAAAAATGCAGCCAAGGGCGAATAGTGTAAATGGGGCTGCGTCTGGAAAGCTTGTGAAATTCGTAATTGTCGCCCTGAATGTGCTGTGCGATTTTCATGATGCCATTGCGAAAGCCGATCGAGCCGCGCACCGGGGAACAAAACACCATACCGCCGGCGTTGACGAACGCGCGTAATTTGGCGATTTGCCCGGCGGAAAATTGCGGAGCTTTAAAGCCGGAAATATACAGAACCGGCGCATTAAGCCACCGGCGGGCGGGCGTGTGAATATTCACCACCTGCCAGTTGAGTGGCGTTTCAAACGTGCGGCCCATCCAGGAACAGACATTGGCCAGGTCACGCGGATGGACGTTCCAGCGGCCAAAATAGTGGTGTGTGTACTGTAGCTTGTTCATGAACACCGGATTTAACCCGCGATCCAGCACCAGCAAAGCGTAGGCGGTGCTTGCGATTGGCGAAACGTCCCAGAAACAGGCAGGCCAGCTTCCGTCCGGCTGCTGCATGTTGATAAGCGTACGGGCATAGTCGCGGTACCAGTCGTGTGTGCCGAAGGTGGCCAGACCGCTGGCCAGCCCTGTGCGCACCACGCCATACATCGCGTATGTGTTGTTCTGATTTGGGTCAAAATTCCGATTCAGCCAATGCAGCCCCAGTGCCACCGCCGGGTCGCGCACCGGGCGCGTGCTGGAATTGTCGGCATTCAGAAATTCATCGCTGATAAACAGACTGGCCAAGCCGGCCGGGGTAAAAATCTGCCCACGGGTGGTTGAACGTGTGGGTCGTCCGACAAAGCCCCAGTAGCCCCAGTTGCCGCTCGGATGCTGCGCCAGCATCCAATGCCGCCGGGCGATGCGCCAATAGCGGCGGGGAATTTCCAGCCCGTGGTGGGCACATGCCCAGACACCAAGATTGCCATATTGCGTGTTCGAGCTGTCCCAGTTTCCCGGACTGGTGGGAAATTTCTGCGTGCGGCCGGGATAGATGGCATAAGAATAGCCGCCATCCAAATGCATGCTTTGCAGAAGAAAACGGGCATCATAGGCGATGGCGGCGTTGGTATTCCAGATTCGCTTTTTAGGTAAAAGCGTTAGCGCATTGGCCTGGAACGAAGCAACATAGGTGGCGTGCGGGCGAAGTTTTATCACAAACGGAATCGCGCCCTTCAGTGGATCCTTGAACAGGTTCACACTTTTAAGATGCAATGACTGCTGGACATATAGAAGAGATTCAAGCACCAGCGCGGTCTGCCCACCATACACGCTGGTGGACGGCCCGCCGCCGATACCGGCGCGCTGCCCGCGTTCCCAGAACAAATGCTTGCGAGCCTTGCTTAAAAGAAAATGCACACCCTTTCGAATAGCCCCCACCACCTGTGCCGATGAAACACTTTGCGCTGCGGCCGGAGCGGCGCGCAAACCCAGCGCCAGAAAACCGGCAAGCAGCAGGATCGGAACCGGATGCTGAACTTTTGGCGAGCGATGCTTCATCGGTTTGACTCCGTAGGCATAGACGGTCCATTTATTTGACCGCAGGCAAGGTGTGCGGAAAGCGATCAGCGGAGAAAATTCACCGGATCAGGGATATCCCGTCGAAAAGCGACCCAAAAGGCCGGTGCAATTAAGGTTTCCTCCGTCGGTTTAATCGCTAAATCCAGGTTAGTGTCCGGGCTATGCAACTGTTTCATGTTTTGTATCATATCCATGCGTACACCCCCAGTCAAGCGATTGCTTAAACCTGGTGGGCCATTCCTTCCTAATTTCTGGGCTAGATCCCGATTGGCGGCCCGGGGTGAATGACATGAAGGTTATCAGCCGTTGGGCACCCGCAGATTCAGGCGTAGCACTCCACTGATTACCGATTGCATTTATGCGCTGCCCGTTGCCCGGCGTATCCGCGTTATTGGCGAAATCCGCGGTTGTATTCCGTTGCACAGGATTGCCCGCGCCAGACGCATCTCGGACGCCAAGATTATTTTACCGGCTCCCCTTTTCTAAATTGCCGCTTTCTCATATCTTCTGGCCATGGCTATCGCCGTGTCGGCATGTATTATCTGCAAGAACGAGGCGGACAAAATCCGCGTCTGTCTGGATTCATTGAACTGGTGCGCGGATATTGTGGTGGTGGATTCGGGTTCCACCGACGCGACGGTTCTGATCGCCAGGCAACATGCCACCAAACCGCGGGTGATTCATCATGACTGGCAGGGCTATAGCCGCCAACGGGAATTTGCCGTTCAGGCCTGCTGCAATCCGTGGGTTCTGGCACTGGATGCCGATGAAGAATGTTCACCCAAGCTGGCGCGCGACATACAGAATATATCCGAGGCCGCGGCTGCCCGAATTGCCATATTTGAAATGCCCCGGAAAAATTACCTTGCCGGCAGATTTGTGCGATGCTGGTCACCCGACTTTCAATCGCGGCTGATTCATCGTGATCGGGTGGAATGGGACAGCAGCGCTCTACCCGAAAAACGACGGCCACGGCCGGAATTTATCTCCACAAAACTGGGCGGCGCGATTCTGCACAATCGCCTGACGCCCTATCGACAGACCGATTTTAATGATGGCCCGATTATGGCCGAGCGAGCAGCCCTGCTGGCCACGCAAATGGCGGCGTGTGGCAAACGGGCGACGCTGTTTAAGATGCTCACACGGCCGTTGTTTACTTTTCTGAAATACTACGTGCTGCGCGGCGGATTCTTGCAGGGGCGGTTCGGTCTTGCCATTGCATATAAAACAACCGTTGGAGTTGTGTTGAAATACAGCCTGCTGTACGCACGACAGAATCTGGCAGCGGAAACAGACCGCAGCCAGGCCAATCAGTCCGAAAAATAATCGTGAATTTAGCGCCTGCGCAAATCGGAAAGTCGCCGCCGCGCTGGACCAGGCCGTAAGCGGCATGTGGGGCAGACGGGGGCCGACTGCCCCAAAAAACCAACAGGCGAGATTGGGCCGCAGTTGTCGCTAGGCGGCGTGCGTGCTATTCTCAATCTGGAAAATGCGAGGTTATTCGCATTTGAGAAAATAAATGCCCATTACACCCATTTTGGCGGGCTGCAGCATCGAACTTAGAGTCCGATGAATGGCCAATCCGCCAGCAAGGCCAGGCAAGGGCATATAATTGTTTGCGTTTCAGGCCCCATTTGACCGAAACTCATAGGGGGGCCGCGAAACGAGGAACCAGCTTGGCAAGGTTATTTTGTCGCTGGCGCGGCTGCAACCGTCCATAAGGTTTGGACTACAGAACTCGACGTTGTCGGGGTTTGGCAAAAAAAAGCAACGGACGGCATCGCCACATAATGGACACAAGGAAACGAACGAATCATGGCTGTTAAACCCAAACCAACCGGAAAAGCGCTGGTGATTGTTGAGTCCCCCGCCAAGGCTAAAACAATTAACAAATACCTTGGAGACACGTATATCGTAAAGGCCTCCATGGGGCACGTGCGCGACCTGCCGACCAAAGAGATTGGCGTTGATATTGAAAAGAATTTCGCACCCACATACGAAATTCTCGCAACACGAAAAAAAATAATTGGGGAATTGCGGGCGGCATCTAAAAATTCGAGACAGGTTTATCTGGCGACAGACTTGGACCGGGAAGGCGAAGCCATTGCCTGGCATTTGCGCCATGCACTGGGCCTGAAAGATGATGAAGTTCAGAGGGTTGTGTTCAACGAAATTACCAAAGGGGCGATTCTTAAAGCTTTTGATCAACCGCGGCGGATTGATCAGGATAAAGTAAATGCTCAGCAGGCCCGGCGAATTCTCGATCGGCTGGTTGGATATAAAGTTTCGCCACTTCTGTGGAAAAAAGTTTCGCGGGGACTTTCCGCCGGGCGGGTGCAAAGCGTGGCGGTGAAGGTAATTGTGGATCGCGAGAAGGAAATCGCCGCCTTTATTCCCAAAGAATACTGGAAATTGCAGGCCTTTTTTACCACCGATATGGTGCGGGCCGAAACCTTGGGAATGCAATGGCGGGAATTTCTACTTGGAGATGAAGAAGACTCCACTGATGATGGGACAGATTCCGCGCCAACGCCAGCCGCCGGCCCCTCCGGGCAGCAGAAGCGAACCTGG